>JAEOTF010000484.1 GCA_016840025.1 Candidatus Hodarchaeota archaeon | reverse complement strand
TCGAATGACCCCACGGGTTATGCAAGGATGTGACTTCAGCAGGGGTTCCCCAATTGATCAGGTCATTCGACACACTGACCTTAATCGAGGAATACTTGGCACCGTTATAGGCCATGGCATAACTCCCGTTCGGAAGTTGAAGAATGTCGGGATGATAACCTCCAGGGAGTACTTCACTCTTGTTTATCCAAACATCGCCTCTATTCAAATCATTAGGAGAATTAACTACTTCAAAACTTCTTTGCGCCGTGTTAAGCATCTCATCCTGCTCCTTAGTAACAGATGGAATGTAAGGAATCATAATGAGAATGCTGAGCATAACGACAATCAAACAGACAAAGATCATCCTTTCTAGTGTATTTTTCATTTTATCACCTTATTTATAGTTTGTTTAGTTTGAATTCTCTTTTAGAGAATCCTTCATCCCCCATTTAGATGAAGGGAAACAGTTAGGAATATTGAGAAGAAAAAAAGCCTGATTTCGTCCCTAACCTCTTGTTTTCACTGGAGCAGGGAATTGAATAGTTCCGTTATTGTATTTCCTCTTCTTTGTAAAACATAATCTACTTTGAAAGGATCAATAAAAACGTTACTACTTCCCTAAGTTTCTGAAAAAACGTTAAATGAATTTGGGTATTAAGAATGATTTCCAATGAAAGGGGAATTTGGAGAGAGAAAGAGTTATAGGCAATAAAAGAAAAATAGAAGGATGAAAAAAGGATAAAGATTGGTGAGATTATGAAACTACCCTTACATTCCCAAAACGAACATGTGGTAAGTAGCCGTCACCTATGCTTCGTGCTGTAGACGTAGCTCCGTCAAAATTACTAAATAACTCCAATATTTTCCCAGCCAATCCCAAACCAACGACCGGTTCAGTAAGCTCTCCATTTCGTATGATATATCCTGGGTTAACGACTCCTGTATAGTCACCACTTTCAGGGCTGCCTTGGTGCGCACCTTGCACTCCTTTAACGAGAAGACCTGTCTTTATGTCAGAGATAAGAGAGTCTAAATCTCCTTTTCCAGGTTCAATCACCCAGTTATTAGTACCAACTGATACAGGGTTGGCGTAGGATCCTGGATTAACACCAGTAGTATCACTCCGTTGGGCATTGCCTGTACTTACTGTTCTATCTTTTTGGGCCGTAGTATGGTCATAAAGGAAGTTGGTAAAGACTCCATTTTCAAAAATGGGCGTTTTTCTTTTAGCTATACCCTCTATGTCAAAGTAACTTGATTTTGTGCATTTTGGTAGGGTTCCATCGTCCCACATACCAAATTCCTTAGGAACGAGTTCTTCGCCAATACGGTCGGCTAGATAGCTGTTACCTTGTTGCTTGCGATCCGCTAGCAGCGCGGGGAAAAAGATGCTCTCTGCTATTGCGCCTAATGCAAACGGATGGAAAACAACAGGCATTGTATCGGGAAGTTTGACTTTCTTGGCCCTTGTCAGATCCCAAGCCTCTTGTGCAACATCTGCGGCAAAACTATTGGGGTCTGAGTGCAAATCTTTTCTAGAAAACCAAAAATCAAAACTCATTGGACCAGGAGTCCCTTCTTTTATTGCTAATGACGCTAGAACAATAAAAAAGTAGGACGTTTCGTTCGTTGTTTCAATCCCGTGTGTATTCATAACTACAGATTTACTGACTCCTAGTATTGTATTGCCAAAAACAGGGATAATTGGATCCTTAATACCTTCGACTTTGCATCCATTTAACAAACCAGTTGATATTTCGGCTAATTCGTCAATTTCTGTGTTTAACAAACTGGGATGGAAAAATTGACTTGTTGAAGGAGTGCCCGAGTCGGAAACCATCCCCATCCAGTCCTCGTCCTCGTCACTTTTTTGCGCTGTCTTAGCTGTATCTGTAATGGTCTTCTCAATACCTTCCCTACTTAAATTAGTTGTAAAGCCCTGTGCTACCCTTCTTCCATACGCAATTTGGCAACCTAAACCTATATCCACTGTTTGTTCTGCCCCCGAAATGCGCCCGTTCTCTATGTTGATGTTCGTGCTTTTATCGAACCCAACAAATAGCCCTATTTCATCTGGATTCTGTTTCTCTCCCAGCTCCATCGCCATTGTTGCAACTCGTTTTAATTCTTCAATATTCATCTTTTATCATTCCTCACCAGCTACATTAATTTTATCTACTCGTAATCGTGTTCCACCATCACCTGTGAACGCAGTTTGCCCTTTACCACATCTGCCAGGATGCATTACAAAATCACTGATTTTAGTAGCTCCTGAAATGCCATGTAGGGCTTCTAACGTATTTCCACTAATTGAGGCCCCTCGAACAGGATCGCCGATTTCGCCATTTACAATCTCATATGCTTCTTGAATTCCAACAGTAAAAGTCCCTTCTAATGAGGCTTGACCACCCCGAAAATGAACAAACCAATATCCAAATTTTATTGGCTCGAGTAATTCTTCCCAAGAAAGGTCACCAGCTCCAAAATAAGTATTCCGCATCCGTATAATCGGGGGAACACGAAAATCAAATGCACGTGCGTTTCCTGAGGGAAAACATTCAATTTTCGTTTCTAACTTTTCATTGATCTTTTGAAATTTCTGAGCATATTCCCTATTAGTAAGAAGTGCATTAACTCTACCCTGATCTAAAATAACTGTGTGTTGAGCGGGAATCCCTTCGTCATCATAAGCGTAACTTCCGATACCGTCCTCAATAATACCATCATCTACAATCGTTGCAGATTCTGATCCAATTTTTTGACCTAGCGCGGTTCCTATACAACCATTTTCTGTTAGATCGGCCTCAAAGAGATGGCCACAGGCCTCATGCGCGAATACGCCAGCCACAGGTGGACTTAGAATTGCTGGAAATTCCCCACCCTTAGCTGGTTTTGCTTCAAGAGTTCTAATTACTCTTTGGGTAAGTAAATCAGCCACTTCAGTGAGATGAGCATCATTGAAGATATGATACCCGGAAGGACTGGCAATTTCTTCCCGACCACCTGCTCGGATGGGACCATCTTTTCCATTTGCATTAACCATACCCCATGTAATACATTTATCCATTGTAATCTCTACATCATCCGAGTTCTGATAGTAGTGTGTTCCTGTGATGTCTACATAGGAAATAGTTGAACTACGGATTCGTTTATCAGCTTTGACGACAGTTTTATGTAAATCGACCAGCTTATCTTTCTTTTCAGATGTCGGTATCTCTCGGGGATCTGTTTGGAATTGTATCTTGGAAACGTCTTGGAGAGGATCGACTGGATAAAGCTCAACAGGCTCAGGGGAATGAGCAGCTGCAAGTTTTGCCAGGGAAAATGCATCCTTAATCCCATTTTTTAGGATTTTAGCGTCCAATTCAGCCCCTACTACTGAAACAAATCCCCACGCGCCATCCGCTAAGACACGAATTGCTGTGCCACCATCTAAGCCATGAACAGCTTTCCCTTTACCATCCATCAGATTTATCATTGTTCTGTCAATAAATAAGGAGCGTAATTCAACAAAACTCGCTCCTAGCTGTTTACCAAATGGTATTGCTTCACTTAGCTTTTCTTGAATAGTAATCACCACATATGAGGGATAATTATCTTATTTACTAAAATAGGGGTCCTATAATAGCAGCAATATCCCAAATCATTGAAAAAAACATTAATGTTATTTGTTTTAAGAGTTTGTTTCCTTTTCTTATCAATAATTAAACTTTCAAGTTAAAAACCTGTTATTGAGTTTGACCTTTTATGTGATTGGCAGGGGAGTTAGTGAAGATAAATTGCAGCTCAGTAATATTATTACAGGGCTCACTCCAGCAAACCAAGATGAAAAATTATCCTGTCTCTTTTAATTGGTGTAATGCTGGAAGCAATGACTTATGTAATACTTGCTATACATAGCGCCTCATTAGTCTCGGAATTGTTTTTGTGCTTTAGACAGGGGAAGACGTCAACACTCAAAAAAACCCGAGTATAGAAGAAACTGATACTTATTCTAACCAAAAAGGAAGAAATTAGCGCCATTTTAAGAGTGGGAGCATGGCTTTGAATTGCGGTGTATCAGCCTTTTCCAATACTTCATAAATGAAAGCTTCAAAAGAGGAAATTTCTACCCCATACTGACGAAGACGTTCTAAAGCAAGAATTTTATGCTCTACTCTTCTCGAAGTCACACAATCACTTAAAATAACTGATCTAAATCCATAATTAAGCGCATCAAGTGCACTTTGAGAGACACAAATATGAGTTTCAATTCCAGTGAAAATTAGGGTTGAGCGTCCCATTTTTCTAATTGTCTCAACGAATTCCTCATTTCCAAATGCAGAGAAAGAAGTCTTTGGAATAGGGGGAAAATCGATTTGTGGTAGTAGATGTTTAACAGTCTTCCCTAAACCCTTGGGATATTGCTCAGTGGTCACAACTGGTATTAAAAGGATTTTTGCGGCCTGTAATAGCTTTTTCGCATTCTCCAAAGTCTCTTCATAAAGGGCAACCTTCTTTTCGAACGCTTTTTGAAAATCCACCAAAATTATGATGCAATCGATGGCACTAAGCCGTTTATATTTGTCGAAAGACAACTTTTCTCATCTTCTCTTTTCTTTTATCCACTGATGCGGGGAGACGCCCCTAGGAATACTCAGAATTGAATTAAAAATGAATTTTAGGAAGATACTAATTTGGTTTGGAGAGATTCACGTTTTTTTTGGTCAGTGAATGCGGCTATAAGAACAGAAAGAAGCTCTTTTTGTAGTTGCCAAGTATTATTAGCGTTTTGAACCCGGTCTGGGGTAGCTATCTCAATACTTTTCAAACCAGCAAGTATGCATAATTTAAGGAACTGACCAGCTGCCTTTTCATCCCCTTGATGAAGTAAAACTGCGCCTGCTGCATGGTAATTGTTCATAGCTCTTAAGTATGCAACGTAAGCATTTCTAAGACATTGTTCAGCCTGTTCCCTGTGTTCTTCGGATTTATCAAAGGCTTCCTTTGCAATAAGAAAGATTTCACCAGCTTTTTCGTAATTTTCGAGCCGGAATGAGAGATTTGCATAACCAGTAAGAGAAGCAAGATAATCAGGAGAAAGAGGAGAAGAAGACTCCAAAAATGCAATTGCATCAAGGTAAGCTTGGGTGGCACCAGCTAAATCATTTTTTAATTCCTTATTTCGTGCTATTTCGCGATGAATCAATCCGGTTAAACTTTTGTGTAGTGCTTCGTTGTCCAATTTCGCGAGAAGATCCTTTGCACGAAGCAATAAACTGATTGCAGAAGCCGGAGGTGTTTGCGGGAGACGAGCGGACTCAATTATCGCTCTGACTGCAACTTCCTGATTACCTAATTCAAGTTGAAGAGCACTAACTTGATCTAAGGTTGTGGAAGCAGCTTTCGTATTTCCAGCTGTAGTGTAATAACGAGAAGCAAGTAAAAGTGAAGTAGCAGCCTGTTGTTCTGCATCAATTTCTTTAAAGAATTTAGCAGCTTTTTCTCGCATTTGTGCTGCTTTGTCAATCAGAATTCGTTTCTGAGACTCTTGACCGGGAGGAAGCCCTTCACCGTGTTTATAAAGCTCGCCTGCATAAGCAGAAGCAATTTGAGAAGCGAGACGGGGGTCGCGAGAGGAAGCACCCTCAAGAGCTTGTTCAAGGTATTGTTCAGCATCTTCATGGTTATTGAGATTAGTCGCCACTTGCCCAAGATAGTAAAAAATACGAGTTCTTTTTAGAGAATCGGTAATCCATTCCTGCGACTCTTTTAGAAGTTTAAAACTGGATTCGTAATCATTATTACGAAATGCAGCAATTCCTGCGTTATATTTTGCATCACCTGCTTTATTGTAAGCGAGAGCCTTTTTATAGCATTCAACACTTTTCAAGTAGGTTTCTTGAGCAAGTTGGAATTCATTATCAGTAAAATAGATGTTTCCAGCTAGTAAAAAGGCATCACCAGCATAAGCAAAGTCTTTATCTTCAAGAAACGTGGCTGCCCGAAGCGCTGGACGAAGAGTTCCCTTCTCCCTTAAGTAACTCCAGTCTTTGGCCGCCTTTTCTAAGTCTTCTAATGCACGATCTTGAGTATAATCAGTGGGAATAGCTATTGTACGGGCAATTTCCGAGGTACTGGCTACTGTTTCCTTTTCAAAAACTTCTTTGGTGAGCGCATCATAGATAGAAGAAGCAGAAATATTTTCTTTCTCTTTCAGTTCATTCATATACTTCCATATATGTTTATCTAAGAATTCAGCAATTTTCTCTTGAATTTCTTTATCTGCTACAAAGGCTAGAAAAAAAGGACGCTCTTCTCCTCGGACAGTAGGATCTTCCCAGGCATCAAAAGCAACTCGACATATTTTTTCGCTGCCGAGAGATAACAAGGGAACAGAGAAATCTATCTGTTTTGTTTTACCAGTTTGGCCGAAAATCGTCACTGATGTCATATAAATCTGGACTGCAACGGACGTAGTGTCTGTATCAAATGGGGAGACAGGATGTTCGCTTAAAACTTGAGGACCCATAACTTCGTCCCATTTAGCAGCCACAATAGCAATATCGCTGGGATCACCCATATTTTTTTCCTCATTCTTCTGCAAGAAGTTTACGAAGATCTAGTTTCTTACGCTCATTATACCTTTCTATTTGTTGACCTTTACAAGTCAATCCTTCAATTTTAAGATAGGGCATACCTAGAGCAAATGCGATTGAACCTCGGACTAGGGTCACAAATTGGCGTGTTTCACCTTTTTTGAGGGAGTGTTTCCACTGAAAAATCTTCATATCGTCCTGTTCATAAATCGTAGGCTCGAGCCATGTAGGATCAGTCCCCTTGTGCTCATAATCAAGTGGGATTGGTTCTTCTAATGAGATTTCTAGGTTTTTATTTGCACGAAGCTTATTGAAGTAATAATAAGCCATTCCGAATGCGTCTTCTACAGGCTGTACAATTCTTTCGAAATAAAGGAGTACGTTCTCATCTTCGTCCAAAATGTTACGGATATGTCTCATTGTTATGGGCTTATCAGTAAATTCATAAGTTACCTCAAAAGCATCGACAGGACTAAAATTCCTTAAAATCCACCGAAAAATAGTACTTTCTTTAGATGGAAGGATTATTGGTCGAAAGTCTCCAGCAGAGTAGGCTTGAATAAGAACTTCGGGGGGAATTTCATCCTCAATAAGCACGAAAGGTGCAGTCCCCTCAAAAGGATTCTTGTAATCAATTGTTACCTGCCATGCCCCTTCCGATTCTTGTCCGATAGAATGGTACGAGGACTGAGTTTGAATCCTTTTCCCTTTTGCTTGAACAATTGTCCTATGGAGACGTTTTCTTAATGAATATTGAACTTTTTTAGTCTGACCTGCCTCAAGCTTATCCCATTTCCATGTATAAGTTACACCTTTTCCTTTTTCTAATTTTCGGGCTGAAAGCGTGCCACCTTCTAACTCAAAGCCTACAACTTGCCAAGCAAGAGGAATTACATCTGTAGTTTCCACGTTCTCAACGGTATCTTCATAGGGATTCTTGACCTCAGAAACTGACAAATACTCTAAAGAACTAGTAAGAGGTTTTTCTTGTAGTAATGTAGCAGAGAGTTCACTTAGAGAGTCGGGTATGCTTAATAATGAGGTAAGTTGGTCTAAAGCAGGGATTTCTGATTTAATTACACTTGTAACTTCTTCTAGTTCTTCATAGATGGGCGTAATGGATTCAATAGACCCATCAATTGGGGATGGAGTTAAGTCTATCTTTGACACCTCTGTGGAAAGAAAAGTAGATATTTTATCAACTCCATCTGGAAGTTCAATCCTAACTGCGGAACTACTCCCTGAAACAGGGAGAATCAGAGTGGGACGATCTTCCACTACTACATCTAGCTTTTGAATCCCAGTAGGGAGTTCAATACGGATTTTCTGTTGTCCTTCTGGGGCGGATAAAGCGACAGTCTTTTGATCAGGCGAAATTTTAACCTCTTCAATTGAACCTGTCTCAATGTTTACTACTTTTAATTTTTCAACCCCCTTGGGGACAACAACATCTAGAGAAACAGAATCTGTAGGAACCAATAAATCCACTTGAGAACTTCCCTCAGGTGCTAAAACAGAAAGAGTTTTGGTTTCTTTGGGTACAAGAATTTCGACTTCTTCTTTGCCAGGTAGGGGAGGGAGATCAATGATTGTTGAGCTAGGAGATACCATCACATCTAATTTTTGAATAGTTTTTTCCTGAATAGTTTCAGATTGAATCAATCCTATATGAATTTCTTGAGGGACAAGAATATCAAGAGATTTTAGATTTTCAGGGACAGCCACAGGGACAATATTCGTTTCTTTTGGGACTGCAATATCTAAATACCTTTGTTCAGGAGAAACACTCATGCCTAAACGTTCAACTTCTTTAGGAACTTCCAATAGTATCGGGGTTCTTTCAGGAGACACCTTAAACCTCAAAGAATCCACTTCTTCGGGAACAAGGACATTAAGTTTTGTAAGGGCCTCAGGTAGCCTCACAGTGATAAAGTCTTTATCTTCAGAGGGTGTAAGACGAACAGGACTTCTAGGGATCTCTGCCCTAACTATTTCATACTCATCAGTAGCTTCATTTAATACTTCAATGGTTTCAGCAGTTTCAGGCAGAAGTATATCGACATAGCCTATTTTTTTAGGAATGGGAATGGTTAAAGTGTCTTTGTCTTTATCTAAAATTAGTGTGAATTGAGTGAGAGTATCTGGAACTGCTAAATCAATAAAATCCTGTCCTTCTTGAGGGAGAAGCTTAATTCGCTGATCAGATGGAATAACAAGATCAACTTTATCAATATTCTCAGGAATACGCATTTTTATTGAATCAAGGTGAGTAGGAACGACAAGATCTATAGTATCTTTACTTTCAGGCACAGTAATATCTAAAGATCGGAGTTCGGGAGTTGTAACCTCAGAAGGATGATAAGAAGATGTAGGAAGTGGGATTGTCTCCAAAGTGTCAAGTCCCATAAGCCCAGATGGAACCTGGGTCTTTGAGGGATGGATTGGAATCTCTGTAATGGAAAAAGATTTGGGTAGTTCTGGCTCTTCCACCGATACAATTCTATCGGCTGCCCGAGTGGGAATCAATGTAGATGTGACTTGAAGTGTTCGATCATCCTCTTCAGAGAAAGTGGTTGGAAGTGATCCGACCATATGATCCTCTATGACACTACGCCTTTTTTGAGCCATGGCAGCCATTATTTGATCTGACGAAGACTCCGTAATCCCTTCTTCCCCAACGCCTGATACCTCAAATTCTTCTACAGATTCTAAAACGTGATGTTCGAGATCTACCTGAACTTCTTCCCTTTGAAGTTCAGAGATACTAAGTTCAGTTTCGCTAATACTTAATGGGGTTGCTGTAATTTCTATATCTGTAGGCATGGGTACTGGTTCTACAACCGCTTTATCTTCTTCAAGCCGCTTTTGAACTGATTTAGCAGCCATTCGAAACATGCTAGTCTCAAAACCGAGATCCGAACCTCTTTGAAGAACCACCTTGGAGGCTTCAAGTTCATCAGCCATCAAATTTCGGATTATTGCACGTGCATAACATTTTTCTGCTTTTTTATCGTGATTACTACGAAAATACATGTCTCCAGCGAGAGTGTAGTATTGTGCAGCCCGGGCACGCTCACCTCGTTCGTCATAACAGCGACCTGCATCTTCAAAAACTTCTGCTGAATCAACTGGAAACTTTTCAAACATCTCCGTTGCATCGGTAACCAGTTGATCACATTCGTCTTCTGATCTAGTCATGACACTAACCCCTCATTCTGAAGGCGTATAGATTTCCCGTGTTTTTATTACTAAAATGTCCCGTTCACGTGGTTGATAAGCTTCAAGACAACTGCGAGTTTCATATGGAATAAATTGAGTTGTCCTGCTGAATAAAACCCAGCTGACTCTCTTTGCATCGCTTGTAGCAAACTTAATAAGACGATCCAAAGCACGATCAGCTTCTTTACCAAAGTGCTTGGCACAAGTTTGTTCAATAATTGCTTTAGCGCTCATATCACCTTGAAAAAGGCGAGATACAGCTCTTAATAAATCTGCTTCGCGAGGGTTGATTAAACCCTCGCGGAGGAAATCATCAATAATTTCTGGCGAACTTAGAGCCTTCGTAGCTGCTCCAACATCGACATTGATGAAAGGCATCGTTCAAATCCCCTAATTATCGACACAGAAAATACCTTTTCTAATACCTTTTAAGACGTCTTAATAGTATTTTGACAATTCAAATGTGCTAGAATAAACCAATGAGAATAAAATACTTGATATTATTCCAATTCACTATGATAAGAGTCAAATTATCGAATATTTGTAATTATAGGTTTTTCAGGACGTATTTGGAGTCTCGGCAGCCCATATGCCTTCCATTTATATTGAATATCCAAATCAACATTAGATCTTTCTTCAATTGAAAGTGATATGTGTTGTATCCCTTGGGTTCCAAATAAACCAAAAGCAGGATCCATCGGAATCCAACCTAATTTTGGGCTAAAGATATCCGCCCATACATGTTCGGGAGAGCGAGGTTTTCCAGTAAAATGGAGACCGACGATACGACGTGCAGGAATAGCTGCAGAACGACAAATTGTAATGAATAGATCGGTAAGATCCGCATAAGATGCCCGTTTACGTTTTAAAGTTTCTTTAGCTCCTAAACGTCTCTTTGAATAACCTTTTACTTCAATATTTTTTCGAATGAAGTTAAAAATGGCTTTTACAGTGGAATAAATTTCATCTCGACGTAGTTCCTGCGCAAGTCTCAGAATTTCGGGGTGAGTAGTAGGCCATAGCTCATCATTTCTACAGAGACGACGTTTTTTTGTTTCTGGGATTTCATATATTTGTCCCCAATTACGAGAGGGCAATGTGATACCTGATGGGATAATTGTCAGTGTGGTTTGGATAACTCCAAAAGTGCCACCACTAAACCGCTTAATCTTTACCTCGCCAACTCGCATATCATTTTCCTTTTTTACGGTAATTTTCCCCGTATTAACTCGAATAGAAGAAACTTTTTGATAATAATCAGGGGGTAGGGGAATTGATAACTTTAATTCAGAGACGAGGGCTTTTCCCTTCGCTTTAAGACGAACAGGAAGATTTAAACTATATTGAGGTGGTTCTCCCCATTCTAAATGGTAAATCCCTTCCTTAGAGTCATAAGTGAGTGTTTTTCCATACTGGAGGGGCGGAGATGCTACAAGCAATTTTTTAGGTTTTTTAAATTTGATTTTTTCACCTTGAAGGGATGGAACGCTGGCTATATGAGCATTTAGGAGCTTGATGGTTTTCACAGGAAGTTTAAGAGTTAAGTGAAGCTGTTCTTTCGGAAGAAGCTGCAAGGAATTCTGAACAGGATTAAGCGTTTTTCTTTGATCACTGGTGCATTTCAGAATCTCGATATTAGAAGGAAATTTCAAAATTTCAGGTTGCTCAGATGATATTAATAAAGTCTCCAGAAAAAACTGATCTTCTTTGATTTCAAGGACATTTTCCTGAACAAGCAATTATAAGAACCATCTTCATGCGATATCTTCAGCAGGTACTAAT
>JAEOTF010000483.1 GCA_016840025.1 Candidatus Hodarchaeota archaeon | reverse complement strand
TTGACGAGCCCGATCCCCTTTCTTTTTCTGGTCACTAGACGAAACCCGACAATAGATAGCGATATTTCGTCCGTGTGTTTCTGTTTTTTCCTGTTGATTCGTCAAACGAGCAATTTCAAGAATAGAAATCCGCTGATGCCCTCCCACGGTGCGAATACACTCAATTTTCCCATTACCATCCCATCTACGGATTGTTTTTGCACAAACTCCTAACCGTTGAGCTGCCTCTGAGATATGGTAATAATCTGGCATAGTTTATTGTTGCTTTACGCCCTTATAAGCTCCTAAATTGGCAATCAGTGTCCAAGATTGGAAATTTTTTTTGAAACAGAAAAACACCCCTCTCAACAACATCATACAGGTATTGTACATTATATACTTTCCCTCCCGCATGCCCCTCGGGATATTCTGTAAATTCATTAAACTCAACAAGAAGGTCTCTTGCTCCCTTTCTCTGAGTATATTTCTCTTCTCTAACGATTAAAACAAGGTCAATGTCTGAAACTTCCTGTGTATTCCCTCTTGCAACAGATCCCACACTAATCAGGGCAAGAATGTTTGGATCACTTTCCAGGTGATTTTTTATTTTCATAATTGCTTTTCTGTGATGCTCAAACATATAATTTCCTCTATCTTCACCTAAATTAATCCTAACATTAATGTTTTACAAAAAGGAACCATTTTGTATATATTCTAATTGAAAATAGCTCATATAATAAAATGATTCCGAATTAAAATAAAATAGAACCTCCTTGCTCCCCTTGTAATAAAAAGAGATGAAAAATAACTAGATTTAGCTTTGTGCTTTTCTAGTTATTTTCTGCAAAGTCGTTTGAGAAGTGTCGGGTCCGGAATTCTTCGTTCTTTCCAGCCAGTCTCTTTTAATATCGGTAGGATGTCTTCCTTTAGGCTGATAGGAACATCTTTTCCTACTCGGATGTATCTTTCAATGTGTGGCGGCTGTTTACCGTAGTATTTATTGCTTAATTCCCAATAGTGCGCCAATTTGACTGCTCGACCCTTGAAAGTGTCATTGGGTCTGAAACAGAGTCGTGCGGTCTCTACTATGGCTTCCTCAATCGTTTCTGCGACATACATTAGATTATCTGGGAATGGTCCGCCATAGACTTTATCACCTGTTCGAGCGTCATAGACCATCCACTTGTCATCGTTATCCTGATCACCAACGAATAATCGTCGGTATTTCCAGCCATGTGGGCCAACGATGACAGGAATTCCCAGTCTTTGAACACCTGCAGCAATGGATGCAGCTTTTTGGGAATAAGCACCCCAGGCAATTCCAACTGCTCCTACTCGATTCAATATGTAGTCAGCAATTTCTTCGTAATTCCCAGCTAGAGGACGTCGAGCAAAGATACTGGCTACTTTCATGGCTGCGCCTGCAATATGGGCATTTGATACACATGACCCAACATTCACGAGACCACCGCCATCGAATTCTCCACCGTATTTCTCGTACAGACCCACACCATCTTCATCCTTATAGAAGGAGATGTCCATTGCCGAACATCCGGAAGTCGTCACAATGTATCGCCTTTTCAGAAATTCTTCGGTGTATTTTCCTAAATCATTGGGTCCAGCAGGATAGTTAGCACAGCCTACGGGAGCAATAATTCCTGGGATCTCACCAAAAACAATGGGTGCTCCAACATTCCTGATTTCTGTGTCTCCGATTGCGCCTCTACCCGCTCGCATTTTTGCACGTTCATTTTTCATGGCTTCTGCTCCAGCAGAAGTGATAATGCTCAAGATGGGTGCATGTTGAGGACAATTATCCTCACAACGTCCGCACGCTATACAATGACTGTATAGATGGACTAATTTACTAAGGTCACCTTTTGCTGCAGCAACCATTGCTGAGCTAATGTCAAGGTCCTGAGGACAATTACGAATGCAGTTACGGCAATCAGTACATGTTTCAGCATAAGCTTTTAATTCTTCAAGGGTTGGTAAAGCTGTCTTTTTCTTTCTAATTGGCGCAATTTTTTGAACTACTTCGACTACAACTTTTGCTAATTTTTCATGATCAAAAATCAACACGCCTGGTTCTTTACCGGTGACGAGGAGCTCTACTATCTTTGAAACAGGCTCATCCGACATGTCTGGAAGTCCTCGACAAGCTTTGTCCGTCGTTGCTATGACTGGTGCACCTACCTTCTGAGCTTCTAAAACAGTATCGGCTCTGATACACTGTTCATCGATTACAACTAAATCAGCACAACCAGAACGGATGAATCGCTGTTGCTGAGTGATACTTCCTACTACTTTCGCAGTAGCGTCATAACGTGTATTATCAATAGCTGTGCAGCAAATACCCCCAATTTCAATTTTATCTGAGAGTCCTAACTCTCTCATGTGATCTATTATGTAGGTTGATGGGACAACGTTGTGCCCAATGACCAAAATCATTGGTTTTTCGGTCATTGATGCGCCTAATCCGATATCGACCAGGGGTGCTTCGGGATCTGCTTTTGGAAACGAATCATAAACTGATATCTGCGCTATATCGGCGATTTCCATACCTAATTGATCGACCATTCCAATATGCAGTGATTTACTTTCAAAATCTCGGTAATCTCCTTCCTGTCCTGTATGAATTGAAGCAAGTACATCTACAAGTTGCCCACCGCAATAATCGATGATCTCCTCCATATCTCCAAGTGAACTCAATTTTCTTCCTGTTACTAAACGTGTAACAGGTGCTTCTACACTGATTCCCTTTCCCAAATACAGAGGATGCTCGGGTCCATATTTTTCGATTAATGCATGAACAAGATGTCTTGCATGTCCAATATGTGCTGCAGCCCCTACGCAACACGCAGTGGTCACAATTCGTGCTGTTTGAGCGTTGAGGTTGAGACCACAAGCGCCGTTCTTTCCCTCACTAAGATCGCATTTTCCATATGTACACAAGCAACACATATCGCACAATGGCGCATAGAACGGTTCATATCGCGCCATTAATTTCATATCCCAAGCACGTAGATCTTTTACCCCTGGAAACGGTGTAGGACCCATTGGTTCATCCAATTCATCTGTAAGAATCTTACCAATGCGAACATCCAGGTTTTCAATCTCTAATCCTGTGCTTTTCATCTTATCAATTCGTATTCTACCAGATTTTGCCATCAGAAAATCCATCCAATCTCATTTGCTCTTATTAATCGTAAAACAACAAGGAAGTAACTTAGTTACACTTTGAGTGTTACTTAACAGATTTTGCCTATATATCAGTTAGTAAATTTTCCTATTGGTTACTATTTGTAACGAGACTTATTCCCATGAAAAGTTACTTAGGGAGAAACATCTGCCTAGAAGAGTCAAGATATTTAAAATCAGAACTTATTTCCTCTATTATAGTCAAAAAATCTATGACTTCCCTTAATTCTTTCGATCTTTTTAAAAAAAGAAAAAAAGGCTCTAGTTATAGAGCTATGATTATTTACTTGTTCGTACTAGTCTTTTAAGCAATGTTGGATCTGGAATTCTTCGTTCTTTCCAGCCATTTTCTTTTAAAATCGGCAGGATATCTTCCTTTAGGCTGATAGGAATGTCTTTTTCCATTCGAATGTATCTTTCAATGTGTGGTGGATTTTTACCATAGTATTTGTTGCTTAGCTCCCAATAGTGAGCGAGTTTAATTGCTCGACCTTTGAAAGTATCATTAGGTCTGAAAGTAAGCCGAGCAGTTTCCACTATCGCTTCTTCAATGGTTTCTGCCACATACATTAGCGTATCTGGGAATGGTCCGCCATAGACTTTGTCACCTGTTCGAGCGTCATAAACTTTCCATTGTTCCTCATCATCTCTGTCTCCAAGATATAATCGTCGATATTTCCAGCCGTGTGGACCAACGATGACGGGAATGCCTAAGCGCTGAACACCTGCTGCGATTGATGCAGCTTTCTGAGAATATGCACCCCAAGCAATCCCAACGGCTCCAACTCGATTCAATATATAGTCAGCAATTTCCTCAAAATTGCTATTAAGTGGTCTTCTTGCAAAAATATTTGCTACTTTTACAGCAGCTCCTGCAATATGAGCATTAGAAACACAGGAACCTACATTTAATAAACCACCCCCCTCAAATTCGCCGCTATACTTTTCATATAATCCCATTCCCTCTTCATCTTTATAGAGCGCAATGTCCATCGCGGAACAACCCGATGCGGTTACGATGTATCGACGTTTGAGAAATTCTTCTGTATATACTCCTAAATCATTAGGTCCAGCAGGATAGTTCGCACATCCTACAGGAGCGATAATTCCTGGAATTTCTCCAAAGACAATTGGAGATCCAACATTTCTGATTTCTGTATCACTAATAGCCCCTCTCCCTAATCGAATCTTTGATTTTCGGTCTTTTACACTTTCTGCCCCAGCAGAAATAATAAGGCTCATGGTGGGTATATCTTGCGGGCAACTTCCTTCGCAGCGTCCACATGCTATACAATGATCAAAAAGTTGCGCAAGAGGTTTGATGTTGCCATTTTTAAGCGCTTCAACAGCGGCAGGAACATGTAAATCTTGCGGACAATTTTGTCGGCATTTACGACACTGGGAACAAGCTTCGGCATAAGCTTTGAGTTCTTTTGCAGAGGGTAAAGAACTTCTTTTATTTCGGATCGGCGCGATTTTCTGAGCTAGCTCAACTACTACATTAGCAAGTGTTTCGTTATCAAAAATTAAAGCCCCTGGATGTTTTCCTGCTACAAGGTCAGCAATTATTAGAGTTGGAAGATCATTACTACGGTCAGGAAGACCTCTGCACGCTTTGTCTGTAGTAGCAATAACAGGTGCGCCAATTTTTTGTGCTTCTTCAACAACATCTGTTCGAATACATTGTGCATCAATAACCACTACATCAGGCTGACCTGATCGAATTATTCGTTGTTGTTGAGATATAGCTCCAATAATTTTTGCACGTGAGTCATATCGTGTAAAATCATGGGCTGTGCAACAAATCCCCGCTATTTCTATTTTATCCATTAATCCTAATTCATTCATTCGGTCGATTATCGCTGTTGAAGGTATGACATTGTGACCAATAACCAAAATAGTGGGTTTCTTCGCATCCACCGAACCAAGTCCTATATCTACTAACGCTGCTTCAGCATCTGCTTTTGGAAATGAATCGAATGCCGAAATTTGAGCTATATCTGCGACTTCTAATGCAAGTAAGTCGATCATCCCGATATGGAGAGATTTACTCTCATAGTCATAGTAATTTCCTTCTTGGCCTGTATGAACTGATGCAAGTACATCCACCAGCTGACCACTACAGTATTCAACAATCTCTTCCATATCTCCTAAAGTGTTTAATTTTCGTCCCGTTATAAGCCGTGTTAAGGGAGCTTCAACGCTAATTCCCTTTCCAACCCAAACTTCTTTATCGGATCCAAATCTATCAATTAAGGCATGAACAAGATGTTTTGCGTGTGCAGTATGGCATGCAGCTCCAACACTACACGCTGTAGTCACTATTCGTGCAGTCTGAGTATTTAAGTCCAATCCGCATGCACCATGTTTCCCTTGGCTAAGGTCACACTTACCATACGTACAAAGACAGCACATATCGCAAAGAGGCGCGTAATAAGGCTTAAATCTCTCCATGAGTGTTAAATCCCACGACCGTAGATCCTTGATCCCAGGAAACGGGGTTGGTCCCGCTTTTTCATCTAATTCATCTGTGAGGATTCGTCCTATCCGAAAATCTAAGTCTTCAATTTCTAATCCTTCACTTTTCATCTTTTTAATCTGTATTTTCCCTTTCATGCCCATTTTATTATCCATCCTAAAAATATCAGCTCTTTAATTAACACAGCAGTTATCAGTTACAATATGTAACCCCAACGTAATCCACGGGTTTACGTTATAAACTGTAGTTAAGCCCTTTATTATTTGCTGCTTAACAAAGGTTAGAGTTTAACAACTCTTTCTATTAAAAGACGAATATTTCGTTTAAAAAATGCTTTTAGGAAACAAAATCCCGATTATTTTTCTTTATCAAATTAAAAATAAAAGATCGGATTAAATTTTAGATGTAAAACTCTTATTCTCCATATAAAGAACGATCTATTGGATATTATCAATAAATCTAGTTAATTATGAAATTTTTTTACAATTCTTACTTAAATTAATTTTCAGGAGCGTTTAACACACATTTAACAATCAAAAAGTAGTAGTAGGACTAGGTTCAATCTTTGTACCTTCTTCCTTCTCCTCCAAGATAATATCCTTTAGGCTTAGTATATCTGCTACATGTCCCCGTACACCATATCGAGCGCATTGGATAAGTTCTTCCAACTTACCTAGCATTTCTCCCGTGATATCATCACTACTCTCAACAATTGCACTACCGGGCTCTTCCTTGCTCTTACTAATCTCTATTTTCAACTGATCTAGAGTTAAACGCCTCCCGTCATCTAAATTAAATGTGGGTAAATCATTTTCTGGTACAGTGACTTGTCGAATCAGACAAGTATCGCTATATTTAGATGGGTCTAGAGTATAAACACCAACTTCTTTGTCTTTTGCCTTTGCGCTAAAAAGAGCACCTGCAATGACTAAATCAATGTCTTCTAGTTCACGTACAAGAATTGACAAGAGTGTATCTCCAGATAGAACTCTGTACTGCCCTGTTGTATCTATTATCATATCTCCATATAAAACAGGCACATAACGTCGATGTAGCATATTTTTAAGGATACTTGTATCTCCTTCGGCGTCTAGTAATATGATAGAGTCAGGAGACGATGCTTCTTTGCCGAGATAGACCGCATGAGGTGGAATAGACACTGCAGGAATCCCCAATCCTTGTAACCATCCCACTATCATCTGATTTTGAAGGGTAACACTTAGAATTGTTAATGGCCATCCGTGATACTCTTGTTCCGATTTCTCTTCAGAACGAAAATGTGAAACAACAGAGTGACCAAATGGTCCTGCTCCATGAATAATAGTCAAAGAAGAAACATTTTCATAGATTTCTACTAATTGTGGTCCTAATGCATTAAGAATTTCCCAGTTGAAGAATTTATCTATGGAAGAAAACAATTCACGAATATTAAGATGAGTTCCTTCTTCTAATCCTAATAACTTTCGCAGATCTTCTTTTACAGTTGCATCCTTTTTTTTGGTTATAGCTGACCCGCCTAATTTCAATATAATGTTTTCTGGTTTGACCATTCTTTCACATTTCCTTACTCTTAATACTAACTCTTGACGTTTGCTTAAAAACATAAATCTGATGATTTTCTAGGTTAGTTGAGAAATGATGTACAAGATTCTTGCAGCTAATGACGATGGTATCAAGTCATGGGGGCTTTCGGCACTTTATAATGCAGCATCCCATGTTGGAAATACCACTGTTGTTACTCCACAATATCAAAAGAGTGCCACCGCCAAATCCTTAACCATAAACAGTATTATACGGTACATGGAAGATACTTTAATTACTAACGAGCCTGCTTTTGCAATTGATGGTTTGCCAGCTGATTCAGTACCAATGGGTATGCATATTCTCGGTGAAAAGCCTCATCTAGTTGTTTCAGGGATAAATTTGGGTGAAAATTGCTCGTACCATAATATTTTGACTTCTGGAACATGCGCGATAGGGTATGAGGCAGCGACAAACAAAATTCCCGCTATTTGCTTTTCCTCGAATGTCCCCCGAAGGGAGGTTTTCTATCATGTTCAAAAACATGATTTTTCTGTAGTTAAAGATCTATCTGCCGAGATTATTAAGTCTGTTCATAATTCACAATGGCCAGAAGGATTAGCATTCCTTAATGTTAATTTTCCTTATCAAGTTAGCTTGGATACACCAATTCATATGACTATACCTTCTATTCGAACTTATACGAATCAAGTAACAATGGGCAAAGATCCACGTGGCAACTCTTATTTTTGGATCATTGGTGAGCCATTTGATGAATTTCCTGCTGGTACTGACGCGTGGGCTGTAAAGCAAAGAAAAGAAATTAGCATCTCACCTATTTATCTTAATCATTCGGTTTTATTTCCTGAAATTAGATGGAGTCCACACTTAAACATTAAAGAACCTAGATCTTGAATCATTTTATTCAAAGGCTATTTTTTTCTAATTTCTCGATTTCATAAGGTAGTTGGTCAAATGAATCGATTTTGGGAAAATTAGAATGAAATAATCGGTAACCCATAAAGCTTACATTTGCGTTTCTAGCTGCCATATAATCTAATATATGGTCTCCAATATAAAGGGTTTCTTGGGGTTTAAGCTGTAGTCTATTAATGGAAAATAGAATATTATCGGGATGGGGCTTGGGTCGTCTATCATCATTTCGACAAACGATAATCGAGAAGTATTGGTCGATTTTAAAGCGATTTAAAATATTATGGGTTACCTTCTCAGAATTGTTTGTTATGATTCCTAATTTCTTGGTCTTATTTAGTTTCTTAAGTATGACTGGGACTTCTTCCTCTATATAAGCTTCTTGCATCCCTTGTTCTTCAAATTCGTCTACAATCGCCCATAACTCTGCAAGTGCTGAAGAATCTGCACCTAATTTCTGCGCAGTATATTCAATTCGCTCTAAAATAAAAGCATTAGTTCTCATTCCATCAAATATATTATAGCGACGTAACACTAAATTCATTTGTTCCCTCATAGTCTGAAAATCAATATGACTTTGAATCAAAGTTCCATCTAGATCAAATAAAATCAATCTGATTTTTTGTATTTGAGCCATTAGTGATTATCCACCAGATTATCATTCTAAAAAACGTAATAAAACTCTTTTACCTGTTATCTTCTTATTGCCTACAGTATGAAATTAGCAATTTTTCTTGGTACTCGTCCTGAAATCATCAAATTAGCTCCTTTAATTGAACTCCTATATCAAAAAAAGACAGAGTTCATACTAATTCATTCAGGACAACATTATGATCTAAATATGTCAGAAATATTCTTTGATGAGCTTTCTCTACCAAGTCCACATTATAATATTGATGTTGGCTCTGAAAGTCACGGCGAACAAATAGGGAGAATGTTAATTGAGTTTGAACGAGTACTTAATCAGGAAGCTGTTGATGCTGTTATAGCTGAAGGGGATACTAATACCGTTTTGGCAGCGGGGATAACATGTGCAAAGCAAGGAATCCCTTTTATCCACATTGAAGCTGGTATACGGAGTTTTGATGAGACAATGCAGGAAGAGCTCAACAGACGACTTGTTGCAATATGTACAAATATTCATTTTGCTCCTACAAACCAAGCTGCTCTTAATCTCCTATTTGAAGGCATAAATTCAGCATCTATTCATGTTGTCGGCAATACAATAGTCGACGCAGTTTATAGACATCGTGAATTAGCGAATCAAAAAGGTTTTAACTTTCAAAGATATGGTCTTACCCCTCAAGAGTCTTTTATTTTAATGACTCTACATCGTGCGGAGAATGTGGATAATGTTAAGCGATTAAAGAATATTTTTTCCTGTATTAAATCTATAAACTGTAAAATTCTCTTTTTAGCTCATCCTCGTACACGAAAAAGGATAAATGAATTTAGTTTAATAGAAAATATGAAGAATCTGGATAATCTTATTTTTCTCGAATCGGTGGGATATCTCGAGTTTCTTTTTCTCCTACAAAAGGCAAAAATAGTTCTAACCGATTCAGGGGGCATTCAAGAGGAAGCTTTTACTCTTAGAATACCATGTGCAACCCTTCGTACCACTACAGAGCGCCCTGAAACATTGAAATACGGAGCAAATCGCTTAATCGATCCTCAAAGTCCAACGATTGCTTCTGAAGTTAATAAGATTCTTGAAAATCGGAATGAAATATCACTACAGTTGGCTACTTCTTCAAATCCTTATGGAGATGGTAACGCCTCAGAGCGAATTCTTACCATACTCGAGAAACTATGGTCAGAAGGGCGATTTCAGCGAGAAGCACCAGAGTTCCATGGTCAACTTCATCCGACAAGAATTCTTACTTCTCCTTCTAAAACAATAAATCAACAGACCGATCTCATTGTCTCTTTTGACAAAGAAGGTCATCCATTTTACCCCCCTCAGATGGACAAATGCTGGATGCAACTTATAATGGCAATGCAAGAGCCTAAAATAGATTTAGAAAGGAAAAAAGATTTACAGGCACAGGAAAATGAACCGTCTCTTCAGAAATAACAAATTATTTCTTTTAATGTGTCACATCATCTGCTATGCACTGAATAATGATGTTTAGCGCCTTAGTTATAGTTGTTAATGCCATTGAGGGCATTTCTGGTTCTTTAACAGTTTGTTGTGGTAAACAAGGCACATGTATGAATCCCATCTTTATTTTTAATTGGAATTGAGTTATATAATGAAGAGCAGAATACATTAACTGATTGCAACAAAAAGTTCCAGCGGAATAGGATATTTCTGAAGGAATCTTCGCTGATTGCAATGCAGATTGAATATCACGGAGAGGGAGGGTTGAAAAAAATGCCGGTGGACCATTTTCAATAATGTATTCATCATGGGGTTGTAATTCACAATTATCTGGAATTCTAGCATCTTTCCAATTTATAGCTACCTTTTCTAAAGTGACAGAAGCGTCAAAGGACTGTCCTATCGAAATAAGCACATCGGGAACTTCTTTATCTAGAAGATTTGTGATTTCTGCTTTTACAACATTAAAACAGACAGGGATTTCTTTTTTTATAATTTTAATGTCTGTAAAAGCGGTTTCATCTACTAATCTAACAACTTCCCAACTAGGATTGATATCTGAGCCCCCAAATGGCTCAAATCCTGTTAAAAGAAATCGCAATCTCTTACACTTCTCCTTCAGTGATTTTCTCGGCTTATTAGATTACTATGAGCTATTTAAATAAAAAACGCTGTGTTGTTCAAAAGTGTTTCATGCATTTTCAGCTCTTAGAAAGAGGTTTTACTCTTTGAACAAGGAATCTTTAAAGCTGCTTTGATTTTCTTTTGAATAGAGGTATTATACTTATTATTAGCTATTGTCCATACTTTTGTGAGAAGTAATAATTCTATATCGTTTAAATCGCAGTTATTCCATCCCTTCCACCCTTCTAGATCGATACACACATACCGTTGTGCCATAGAGCATTTATTCTTACATTTTTGACACTTTTTTGGTGTTAAATACACACGGGTCGAGAGCGGATTTATTTTATACAGGCCTAACGGCGATACAATCGTAAGATTTTTCTCAAAATCCCAACTAGAGATCGGTAATATTTTCTCTAACCATTGAAGAAGGATTTCTTTACGAGGAAGAGACTTTTTGGGAAAGATTTTACCGAACTCATTGGAAAGAGATAGTGGATTATTGATATATTCAATGATTTTTTCGCCAAGATGTACAAGACAGTTTCTATTTTCTGTCAATCCCTGTTTCGGGGTTATCCAGAAAGATACAAGGTCTCCAAACTCGTTTTTTAGCTGAACCAGTCTTTCTGAATATTGTTCTAGTTTATCGATTTCCCCTACCGTCTCTGTCATAGGGTTAACTAATACTATTAAAGCAGGGATCGCACCACGTCCACATGAGTTCCATAGTTCTCTTAAAGCATCCCTTATACTTTGAATCGGTATTTCTGGGGAAGAAAAAGGAAAAATGAAGACGCCACCCGTTGCTCCACGACAGTAAAGGTTTCTTATATTAACAAATCGAGAATGGGTAGCGAGTTGCCAAAGTTGAAAACGTACAGTCTCTCCCCTCACATTCATTGAAATAACATTGAAATTTGCCCCAATAGTGTTTAAATAAGAGGTAGAAGGTGTAGTATGTAAGGTCCAGTCCTCTTGAGCGAAATTTCCATAAGCACTGTAAACTAGTTTTATGAGAAGCAAAGTGATATTTTTGCCCCCAGTAGAAATACTAAATTAGATAACAGATACCTTTCTAATCTAAAAGCTTTTTTATCGTAAAGACAAGAAAGCACTCTTATGCTTTGAAACTAAATTATTGCTCTCTTTAGAATAGACTTTTCTCTTCTAGAAAAATATCATATTTATCACTAAAGGATGAAAAAATTGATAAAGTATCTTAAGGTACATACATCAAGTTTTTAATGTTAGATTTCAATCAAGCTTAACTTCAGATGAGGTTTATGTAAAATGGCTAAGAATATTCGTTTTGCCAACGCTAAAGTGGAAAAAATCATCCGTAGAGCTGGAGCTGAACGTGTAAGTGCCCGAGCAGCTTATTTTCTCAATGATGTCCTTTCAGGAATTACTTCAGAAATCGCTATTTTCTCTGGTGATGTATGTAAAATGACTGACCGAAAAACTGTCCGCGGTGTCGATGTAAAGCTGGCCTTTGAAAAGTATAAACGCTAATTCAGTCTTATTCTGGAAGGGAGAAGTGGTTGTTAGTTCATGATCTTAAGAAAAAAAAATTATTCTCTTTTTTGTCATGTTTTAGGTGAAGGTTCACCTTTTGTGGCTATACATGGTGGGCCAGGGCTTGATCATACTTATCTCTCTCCGTATTTGAACTTTCTTGCAGATCATTTTACATTAGTTTATCTTGATCTATTAGGTCATGGAAAGTCGTTTTGCTCAGATCTCTTATTAATCTCTCATAAAACATTTATAGAAGACATTGCTGACGTTCAAAGGAAATTCAATGCAAAAACTATTGCCCTTTTCGGTCACAGTTATGGGGCTATGGTTGCTTTGGAATATGCAGCTGCAGCACCAGATAAAGTATCTCAATTAATTCTCTGTAATTCTGCTACAGGTTTACGTTATTCAGATCCTCGGGTACGCCTCTCTCCTACAGATCACGCTCAATTAATAACTTTACTACAACACCCTAATCCTAAATCAGAAGATCTAAAGAAAAGATTAATTTTCACGTTCGCTAATTACCTATATGATCTTAGTGTTGAAAAAGCTGAACGCTTAATGAGGGAGATAACTACAAATGAGACAGTATTTCGTCATATAAGAATAAATGAATATCCTAAATTCGATGTAAATCAAAAAATGAAACAAATATCAGCAAGGACTCTAGTTATTACAGGGAAACATGATGCTTTGCCTCTTGAAAATTCCTATCTTCTCGCACGAGGCATTAAAGATACAACGCTGAAAGTTTTTGAGAAAAGTGGGCATTTCCCATTTTTTGAGGAACCTGAAGTTTTTCAAAACTATATCGAAACATGGTTATTGGATGAATATTGACCTTTCTCCAAATTAAATCATCTGAAGAAAGTTCAACCTATGTTTTAAAGAAAAAGAGAGAGGGAATTTATCTTATAGATTGTCTTTTCCCTAGGTTTCGTGATCTAATCGGTATTTGTCTTTGGATAGTGTCCCTAGTATGCGGCTAAGCATTCCTAATTCAACTACGCCGCCAACTATTCCACAAAAGAATAAAACAATGGAAAAATAGAGCGCTGTTAGCCAAGGTTCCCAATCTTGTTCATTTGAAAAGGAAGATGTAAGTACCACTCCCACGATAAAGGTCCATAATGCCAATAAAGTCGTGCCGAGAAGTACTTTTTGCCAAAAGCGTTGAGAGTACGTATTTAGCCGATCATGACCTAAAACAACTCCAGCTAGGTAATGATTAGCATGAGAATAACGTTTTGCTATTGCTGTCCCAATTACTACTGGACCACGCCAAACAAACCGAATTCCTCTTAAAACTGGAGAGAATAGCCTCGATACAACCCCCGCTTCTGTAATGAAAAACCATACAATAATCAATAGAAATCCAATCAGGGAAAATACGATTAAGGACGCAATAGGGTCTTTAAACGTTGTTTCTCCCAAATCTACAATGGTATCAGCGAACCAACCCCATACGTCACCGATATAGTCAAAAATCCCCTTTTCATCATCTTTACCAAAAAGGATTCTATTAATCCCATCAATGATGCTTCCCAAATCACTAAAATCTATATCATAGTTTCGCGGGATCCACATCAGTATCAGCAGAATCAAAACAGCGACTGCAGCTAAAACGCCAATGGATGAATAAAACAATGGAACAGATTCAACGAATCGTCGTTCATCTTCATTAAGAGGCTCATCATGTTTTATTTTCAAAAATCTTATTAATCGCCCTGTTTGCCGCCCAATCCAGAAATACGGGAAAAATATGATCTTCAACAGAATCTTAATGATTTTCCATAATGCATTGAAAATAGCATGAATATCCTCTTTTCCAAAACCATCACGAAGGTCAAATCGAGGAACATAGTCCTCATCTTTTGCTTTATTTTCCTTAGACATTCCTATTCATCCTCTTAATTCCTTTCCTTATCACAAGAATCCATTATTAATAAAGATATAATACTAATTTTGTCGTTTCTTCCAGAACAAAAAACGATGAAAGTTCGTATTAGCTTATTTTTCAGCTGTTTTATAATTCTTGTTGTATTTATAATCAAGTTATCTAGAATCTTATTGGAAATACTGAAAAAAAAGAGAATATCCTTTCTTTCATGAAATAATATTTACTATAAAAATCTAATAAGTCCTATCACTCTTATTACATCAATAATACAAGTTTTTTTATTCACTTAGTAAGTCCAACATCTTTCCTACATCAGTTGTGGGTAACTTACAGGAATAATTTTGGCATACATACGCAGTGGCTCTATCAAAAAGACTGTCATAGTTCTTACTAAATCCTATTAACTGGTCGATATCGGGTGATTCTTGATCGGTTGCACGGAAAATAACAACTTTATTGGGAATAAAAGCGCAACGTACGGTATATATCATTTCTTTTGTATCATCTGAGTGTGATTGACCAACAATCACCACTTCGTAGGTTGGCATCATCGTAAAGTCTACAGTGCTCAGAAGATAAGTATGAGCTGCTGGTGATTGGTTAATCTGCATTGAGAATGCCCGACCGATCTCTACTGCTTTTTCTTCAAGGTTAGTATTGCCAGTTAGACGTCCTAATCGTAATAGGTTTAGCATAGCCACTGCGTTTCCAGAGGGGATAGCTCCATCATAGATCTCTTTCTTTCGAACAAGCAATTTTTCAGAGTTATCTGCTACAAAATAGAATCCTCCTCCTTCATTATCCCAAAAATGTTTTAATAAACTTTTATTCAAAGAAAGTGCATTTCTTAGGTACTGTACATCAAAAGATGCTTCATAAAGCTCTAGTAATCCCCATATCAAGAATGCATAGTCATCAAGATATGCAGGGATATCTGCCTCACCTTCTCTATATCGATGTAGTAATTTTCCTTCCGATGACCGCATATTAGTTAGAATAAAGTTTACAGCCTGCTTAGCTGCTTCTATATATTTCATTTCATTTAGAATTCCTCCTCCCTTAGCTAATGCTGCAATCATTAGACCATTCCAATCGGTTAGAATCTTATCGTCCTTATGAGGATGTACACGTTTCTCTCGAACTAAGAAAAGTTTTTGCCTAATACTCTCAATTTTTGTTCTAAGATCTTTTTCCGAGATATTTAATTCTGTAGTCAATTTCTTTAATGGCTTATTAAGATGTAAAATATTTTTACCCGTTTTTTCTCTTGTTGCTTCTTCTAAATAATTACCATTCTCTTTTATGTTAAAAATTTCAATTGCAATACCCGCTTCCTCTCCTAAAATTTCATTAAGCTCTTTTTCTGTCCATACATAAAATTTTCCCTCCTCTCCTTCACTATCTGCGTCTTCAGCCGAATGAAATCCCCCCAATGGATCTGCCATATCTCTTAGCACATAATCAAAGATCTCCTGTGCTACTTTTGCGTATAATTCTTTTCCTGTTGCTTGATATGCTTCTAAATAGGCAATTGAAATTAACGCTTGATCATAAAGCATTTTTTCGAAATGTGGAACAAGCCATTGATGATCTGTAGAATATCTATGAAAGCCATATCCTAAATGATCATATATCCCGCCTTGCCGCATGTTTTGAAGGGTTTTTTCGATCATTTTCAACGCTTTTTTGTTACAATTCCGCTTCCAATAACGAAGTAGGAAGAATAGGTTGTGAGGAGTTGGAAACTTCGGTGCTCGACCAAAGCCACCATAACTCGAATCATAACGTTGTGCAAGTTCTTCAAATGCAACTTTCAGGATAACATCATCTAACTCAGATTCATGGGTATTATCTAACCTTTGTTGAAGGATAGATGTTATTTCTTCTGCTGTTTGATGAAGTTCTTCTTTTCGTATCTCCCACTGTTTTTTAATACTAAAAATGAGTTCTTTTATACCGATACGGCCGAAACGTTCTTCTTTTGGGAAATATGTCCCTGCAAAGAAGGGTTTTTTGTCTGGTGTCATGATAATGGTTAATGGCCACCCACCTGCACCAGTTAATCTCATACAAACTTCCATATACACGCTATCTATATCGGGTCGTTCTTCACGGTCAACTTTCACACTGATAAATGTATCATTCATCATCCTCGCTATTTCAGGGTCTTCGAAGGACTCATGTGCCATTACATGGCACCAATGGCACGTGGAATATCCAATAGAGAGAAAAATTGGTTTGTTCTCGTTTCGTGCTCTTTTAAAAGCCTTTTCACCCCAAGGATACCAATTTACAGGATTATTAGCATGCTGAAGTAGATATGGACTTTTTTCATTAATTAACTGGTTATAGCGCTTTTGTTTCTCATCTTGAGACACTTCTCTCTTATTAGAAGTAGTTTGATTTAGTTTGTACTCCATTGTAATTGACCAGTTTTCTCCTTCCTCTCTCCCTTTTGGTTATTGCTATTATTTTCACAGAGAAAATTCATAGTGACTAAAAATAAGGTTAACGAGTAGAATATTTGTCGGTATATAGTTTAACTGCTTTATTAATCGCTTCCTCAAGAAGATGAAGTTTCCCAACTGAATTTAGAAAGTTAGTTGCTTTCTTTCTAAAATACTCATTTATTTCTTCTTGTTCCTGCATTCATTTTTTTAGGAGAGCGTTTCTTCATCAGCTCTGTTTCTTCAACTGTTTAACGAATTCCTTTCTGTCAATCCTTCAATGTTTTTAAATAGAAACCACGAACTACAAGCTTTGTGATTCCCAACGAGTTAGCTAGAGATTCTTATACAGATTTGAAGATTTATTTCGGATTGGACTCAATCTGACTCTTTCAAGTTCTGATTCTATTTCTTTCTCGGTTGAAACCACGGGACCTTGATCATTTGCACCCATATTAACACCTTAAATATCTCAAAGGAATCAAAACCCCGATGAGATGATCTTTCGTATTCATCATGCAATTGAAGCCCAATACGCGATGATATACTTAGTTCTTTAGAATAAATTTCTATTGTTAAAAAATTAGGATATTAACGGATTTTGATAAAAACATATTTTTAAGGAAAGCAGAAAAATAACCTTACATCCTTTCTTTGAATACCCCCCACACATGAGGGTGTTGTCACTGTCAACAGAAAAATGGAATGCAGAAACTCTTAATTCATTACTCGGAGAAAACGGAATCAAAGTTCTTTTGGCAATCGGTTGGAGTGAAAGATCGAGAGCTAAAGCAGAACAACTTCAACATGATTTATCAGTGGAAACAATTGACTCCTCTCTACGAACTCTTTCCGAATTAGATTTTGTTACTAAAAGAGGTAAAAAATGGCTGTTGACTGATACCGGTATTCATGCCTTTCGGACATGTTTACTGTTCAACATCAACCAAGAAAAGAGAAGTAAATAGAAAAAGCATAAATTCATATTTGATATCCAGTGAGTACCCGAGAAAATTTAGGAAGAGATAATATGAATAATGATGAGAATGTAACCCTTTCCTGTGAACCTTGTCCAATTTGTAATAAATCAGTGACCTTAACTATCCCAAAAGACGATATTAAACCAAGTTTGACTGGAGTAACAACAGTTTTAGATCTGCATGGCCTTGATAAGAAGGGTTTACCCCCTCATGCAAGGATTCTTTACGTCGATGAGCGATATTCCGTCCGATCTTTTTCAGTCGTAACTGCTTTTGCAAAGGAACGCTAATTTCTTATCATCTTCAAGTTTATTGATTCCTGAGAGAGATTTTGGCAAATACCTGCTTGAACGTAGTTATAGAAGGATTTTAGCATTTTTTATTCCTTAACCTAGAGGGAGCTTACCTAGTTTCATCAAGTTATTCAGAAACGTCCAATTTCTAAATCTCTCCAAGTTGTAGCCTCAAAAAGTCCTATTATCACAGTTACAAAGCACAACATTCCTAATAGTTCAGCAAAACCTGCTATTACTAGAAGGATTGATTCAGAAACATAGTGTAGTAGGAACAGAAACTCACCTAATAAGAAAATAATGAATCCTACAGTTTCAATAAATGCACTGGGGGTTTTATGACGATTTGCGAAGATGAAAAAACTGAAGAAACCAAGAACAGCCAGACAAGCTGTCATAAAAGTCGCAAGCCAAAAGGGAAATCCCTCTAGTTTACTTTCCGAAATTAGTGTGAGAGCTCCAATCCAAAACAGACCTGCCAGCAATGGTGGGAAAATATACAGTCGTCTCAAACGACAAGCAACTAACCCGACCATGGTTAGTGAGGCAAAAAAAGAAAGATGTAAGGCCTGAAAAATACTAAAAATAATCTCTTCATCTGTCCATAAATACATAAAATAAAAAATGCCTAGAAGATAGAATATCACCCAAGTTTTCATGCTTAAAGTCTTTCTTCCTTTGTAAATAGCCCAAAGGACACTTAATAGTCCAAATATTGCCATAATCGATATTGTCAAAGCAAATAGGGCAAACAACTCTGTTTCGGTATTAAACCCTGGATCAATCATCTTTATCTCTCTAATTTTTTCAATAATATATCGTTTTGTGTGTTTCTAAGTTATTTTAAGCTCTTGATTCGCTCAACAATATGAATCAGATGAGCAATAAGTTCATGATCACTTGGCAAGACTGTCAAGCCATCTAGCATGGTATTAGCTACTGAACAGATGCAAGGCAATTTACCAATGGTTTCTACTCCGTACTTTCTAAACTCCGCTTCCCATTTGACCAGTCGTTCACTTTCCTTTCCATCAGGAGATGGTGGCACCTGATTGAAGAGGATAAAATCATGTCGATTCTTTTTTTTGCCTAAAATTGCATAAATATTCTCAATCAGATATCGTGTTCCTTCAATTGAATATTCAGTAGGGCGTAATGTTAAAATCCTGATTGTACTAATAATCAATGTGTTGATTGCTGCTAAGTTAATCCCTGGACAATTGTCAATGATCACAAAGCCATAATTTTGAGAGGAAATGAATTTTGGCATCTTTTCCATTAAACGCTTTAAAGCTAGGGAATGCCAGGTTTTATCAAGGGAAAGTACACCTTTTCCGAACTGTGGGCGTGGATCTGAAAACATAACATCTAAATTTTCATGAATAGACGGTTGAATAACATCCCTAAGTTCAGCTTTTCCTCCCAGAAAGTCATTAAAAAAAACATCAACTTTTTTGTCGAAGATTTCTGCAAAGCTTGGGGCTTGAAAATCCGAATCAATAAGTAGGATCGGCCCGTTGGAACTTTTTGATAATAACATCGCCAAATTAACTGCTAAAGTGGTTTTTCCTGTTCCTCCCTTATAACTATGGAATGTAATGATTCCCATGTCAAGTTCCTCTCAAATTGCACGATATTGAGGTTCTTTACCAGGGTGATCACTAATAGTCATTGTCACATACCCCATTTGAACGAGTTTTTTCAATGCCTTGTCAATTTCCTCGGAACTTTCATTTAATTCTTCAACAATATCCTGAATTGTCACATTTAATTTTCCATGAGTGGTTTGTAGATCCATAAGCGTTTGAGCAACACTGCTTGTAAATGAATCGAAGGATAGAAGAACAGAGACATCAAATAAAGTTAATTTTCTCTCTGTTTCTGTGAGTTCATTCTTTTCTTTTTGTAGAAAGTGATTTAATAATTTTCTTAAGTCAATGATTTTTTTCTCTGTAAGTTCATCAATTGAAATAAGATTTTTCGTAGAGTTGGTGAGATATTCTTCCAAATTATCCCAAACTCTTCTAATAATTTCTAAATCTGCTTTATGTACTATTACAAAGAGAAGTGCAGGGCTGTTTTCGAAAAGCCGATGGTCTTGTTCAATTTCTCGCTTCTTAAGAACAATATCAAAGCCTACTGCATAATATGGCGTGCTTGGTATTTCAATAATCCCTCTAATCTTCCCTGGGCCATGATTCTCATAATCTACTCCTGCCATGAGCGCAGTAAAACCTCTAAGAGCTAGAAAGATGGCTGCTTCTAGTTTTAAGTTACTCAGATTGGTCCCTAGTTCAGGACCGAGATCAGCGCTGAAAATCACTGAAACCATACCACAAATGGTTTCATCGTCATTGGAGGATTGCTTAGCATTCACCTGCTTCTCCATCTGAACTCAGATCCATCTTCTATTGGTCATATCCGCTGTAACCTTTTGAATTATTTGGTTAGCATTTATTGTTGCCATAGCAAAAAAAGGTTCCATAGCTCAGCCATTAAAGCTCTAAGTTACTAACATATTACTGAGAATAGCTTCTTACTAGACTAGGGGTTTGGTACTTCTCTTTCATCCTGAATGTACAATTAAAAATAACTCAAAGATCACAATTGAGCTGGTAGCGCTTTTTTTGCCGCTGTTCCTATGCCACAACCTATTTTAGTTTATTCTTCTTCATATCTTCTCAAATATTATATTTTTTAATTATTTTCCTCTCTGTGAACCCGTTGCAATGGACCAGGGGCCCACCAATTCCATTTTTCCATCAACACCATTATCGCTGGGACAAGGAATATTCGTACGATAGTAGCGTCAAGGATAATCGCTACCGCAAATGCAAAGCCCATTGTTTGGAACATTAATCCTGTTGAGAGCATTAAGCTCCCAAATGCCCCAGCCATAATAATCCCACAACTAGTAATAATTGTTCCTGTTTTGTCGATGGCTGTCACAATTGCTTCTTTGTCACTTTTCCCTTTCAGTACTTCTTCACGCATTCTTGTAACGATAAAGATATCATAGTCCATACCTAGTCCAAAGAGTAACACAAATAGCATGATTGGAACCATCCAAGGGATGCCTTTATCCTGAATGACCCCAAACACAAACTCGGTCATCCCAAGTGCTGTGAGCACAGAGACAAGAATTGTGAATTCCAAACGAATAGGCGTAAATACCGATCCCAACAGGAAAAGAAGTACAATAAATATTCCGATGATTACAATTGCTATCCAGAGAGGCTCATCTCTTTGAACAATGTTACGCATATCATTATACATTGCAGTAGCTCCGCCCACTAAGACTCTTGCGTCATCAGGTGCATTCTCTTTAGCTTTCTCTCTGATCCCTTCTATTTCTTCAAGAGCTTCAATATCCATTGGTTCTTTATTTAGGAAAACCTCAATGAGAAATGTGCTTTTCTCATTAAGTTCAGAGTAGAAACGAGCCATTAATGATTGAGTATACGGCTCGGGATTCATGTAATTGATAGTGATACCTTCGGGGCGCGTGTATGTTTTCACTATATCAACCACTTCTAAATTTTCCAAAATTTGCGCCAAATTTTCGATCTCATCCGACCTTTGATCTACTATAATCTTTGAGTCATACACAACAACAATTTGGGTTGGCATTGTTTTTCCAAGGGAAAAACCTTCCATCATGACATCCATACCCTGCATAGATTCCTTCTCTCCTCCTGGCATCATCTTAAGGAAGTCATATGATTCTGTGATATTAATCGATAACCACATGAATGGAGCACATACAATAAGGAATACAATAATCACTGTTTTTGGATGATTAACGACCCAGGTAACTGGTTTATACAACCATGAGTGCTCTTTCTTGTTATTAGTTAAACGTGTCCAAAAATTAGCCTTACCTTCTGAACCTTCGCTTGGTGAATTATCAAATTTCTTTGGCCAGTATAACCTATCTCCGAACATGAACAGTGATGCAGGAATAACCGTAATAGCGGCGATCAGACATACACCAATCCCAATCAACGGTCCCACTGCCATCATTCGCATTAACAGGAATGTTGATGTTAATAATGATCCAAAACCAACTGCAACAGTTAACCCGCTACTAAAAACACTTTCTCCTGCCCAACGGATTGCTGTTTTTACAGATTCATCTTTTTCAATACCATTTTCCCGTTCTTCTTTGTAACGAGCCATCATAAAGATGCAGTAATCTACTCCTGCGCCCATCATTAAAACAGTGACTATAGAGAGTATCATTGTTGGAACTGTTGTCACAGTTGAGACTCCAAAGAGGATAGCTTGTGCAATTACAACTCCCATTCCTATTGTGATGAGTGGTATCATAGGTGTGACAATCGATAAGAAGACCGCTGTAAGTAATATTAAGACTAACCCTACTGTAATCATATCTATTCGTCGAACATCTTCTTCTGACGCTTCATTAAGGTCAATTTCCATAGCTAAATCGCCAGAAACATATGCAGTGGCATCATTCGGTAAAAAATTATGATTGTCATTTATTATCTCACGGATGACCTCAACATTGTCTAATATTCCTTTTGTGCCAACATCTTCACTGAATCCTAATATAAAAATCAGTGTTTTATTTTCTGTACCTTCTTTTGTTGAAACAAAATTCTCATAGACCGCTATTGGATAATTTCCCGAGGGTGAATCTGGTGTGGGGAACTGTGGGCCATTATAAAGCGTCTCACTCATTAATTTGACTGTTCGCCACGCTGGTTCTTTCACAGTCGCTGCTATTGACATTAATTGTTCTAATACCATATACTGGGATGCATTCGCTGAGATTATTGTTGTATTATCGTAACTATGATAGAGGGATGTAGTAACCATACTTGAAAAAGTTGAGCCCCATGTGGCATTGAATGATTGAAGTAACAAATAACCAATTGAATACATATAAGGAACTCCTGTGCTCTCACCACCCATATCGTTATACATTTTGTACATTGTATCATTTAAAGTAGTAAAAGTCAAACTATGAAACAAAGGATCATCTGTGACCATCCACGCCCCCGTAGCATTCAAGTTATTATACATACCTGCAATCAGATCCGTTGACAGATTTCCTGTCCAATCTTGAACTGTTTGCACATCATTTAGGATGTCAAAAGACCCACCAAAGGCATCAGTTTTGTTATGCAAATAAAAGACAGCTCTGGAAATATTCCACCATAATGCGGGGTAATAGGTGGCAATAAGCTCTTGAGTTTCGTTTCGTGTCTTAACATAAAAATCTTCGACAGAATAAGGTGAAAAGATGCTCTCATTGATAAGATAAACAACTTTGGGAGAATTCTGAACATCAGCTATAGTCTTTCTTACAAACCCTTCAATACTGGGATCTCTAATATCATCAGCTTCTATAACGATGATAATACTAGTTTTAGCTTCTGATGGAAATTGGGTATCAATTATCTCAGCTACATCTGTGCTTTCTACATCAGAAAGAAATTCCGTTTGTTCTGCTTCTGTTTGTTGCATTAAACCCATTGCTGGAATCAAACCTATTAAAAAAGCTGCAATCCAGATTCCTGCCATGACTTTATGATGTCGATGAATAAACTGCGCTATATTATCAAAGAGCATATTAAAAGACCACCTATTTGGCTAGTATTTCCTTTTTATACATCTTTACGTGCGATTTAAGAAAATTACGACATTGAGTGACGTTTTTGAAACACTTTGTAAAGCTTTCTAGTTTGCTTAACAAAATAAGGTTTGTAGTCTGTATTGACATATAGTTAACTGACGAGAGATTTATCAAGGAATGAAAGATGTTTATCATTTAATGTAGCAAATTCATGATAGTTCAAGAGATTGGGAAAATGACAGATGAACAAACTTTCGAGATTTCTTTAAGACAATTGAAGGATTACCAGTTTCTAGTTGATTTTCAATTGCCCGATATGCCTGAATTTATAATTGATGAACTTCCCGACTTAGGTGAAGGTAAAGGTCCTAATCCTAGCCGGCTTCTTGCTTCAAGCGTTGCTGGTTGTCTTAGTGCAAGTTTATTATTCTGTTTACGTAAAACCAAGGTCGATCCAGCTACAGTACATACCCGTGTACAAATAGCACTCGGTCGGAATGAAAAGAAGCGGTTACGAGTTCAAAAATTGCATGTAACACTTGAAGTAGAATTTGTTGATTCTGAAATTCCAAAACGCTTTGAAAAATGTAAAAAAATCTTTGAGGAATTCTGTGTCGTAACAGAGAGTGTTAAAGCTGGTATTCCCGTTGATGTGGATGTAATCGGCAAATTGTCAACAGAAAATTAACTAATGAATACTAAGATCAAAACTACATAAGTATCTTCTAAAGAATTGACTTTATAGACTTTTTAAAAATACAGCTCTTTTCTGCGACAATTCCATTTGTATAATTCAAGAACTATTATTGGAATCGCTGCTGCTATGATACAGATGCCCCAGTCAAGGAAAGTGAGTTGTATGACATCGAAATCAATACCCATTAATTCATAGAGAAACTCTTGAATTCCGGGAATGTACATCATGCAGAGATGGACTATAGGCAGCGATATCACAAATAAGTAGGCAAGCCAATAGCGATCTTCCTTGAATGATAGAAGTAGACTTTTATCGATTCGTCGAATAGAAAGTACTAATACACTTTCCGAGAGATAGATAATTGTGTGCATCATTGTCCGTGCCTTAGCTTGTTGCCAATTATCAAGATCCCATTCACCTTTCAAAGGTCCTGGAACAAATCCTTCTGTATTTGCGAGGGTAGCTTCGATTATTCCTGCCTCAGCAAAGAAATAAACAACATAAATCATTAAACTAAGCGCGACTGAAGTAAGTAATAAGGCAGTAATCATTCTCTTTGAAAAAATACCTTCCCCATCAATTGGCTTCCGTTTCATGATTTCTCCACCAAATCGATCAAAGATAATCGCAAGGGGAGGTAAAGAATGCGCAATAGTGAAAATGTAGATTTTTTGCCAACTAGTCAACAGTTCAAAGTTAGGAATAAAAGATGATCCGAAATAGACTAGCCCTTCAGCTAAGTTGACACAAATGTAGAAAAGTATCATAATTCTGATCTTGTGAAATAACCCTCTCCCTTCACGAACCCCTGTGACAATACTACTGAAGGCATCATCTGTAATGATAATGTCAGAAGCTTGTTTTGCAACATCTGTTCCTGCAATACCCATTGCAATTCCCGCGTCAGCCATCGAAAGAGCTAAGGCGTCATTGACTCCATCACCAGTCATTGCAACAACTCTATCCATTCCTTGATAACGTTCCACAATCACTTGCTTATCCTGTGGAGAAACACGTCCGAATACTATTGTCTTCTTGAATTCTTCCTCATCAAGTTTATCCGCCATCTTACCCTCGTTTGCATTTTGATCCTCTCTTAACATCCCAACTTTTTTTGCGATTGTTCCCCCTGTTACCATTGAATCACCAGTAATCATAATAGGCGTAATTCCTGCATTAAGACACTCTTCCACTGCTTCCCTTACATCTTCGCGCGGAGGGTCAACTAGACTTACAAATCCTAAATAAACCAGATCCGACTCAATTTTCTCCCGTTCATCCGATTCTTTTTGAGGAAGCACCCCTATATGTTTGAAAGCAAAAGATAGAATCCGGTAACCCAACACAGCATATTGATTGACGTGGTGTAGAACATCATCTCTCCTATCGGGTGTCATATCTTCGAAACCAAATTTCGTCCATATCCTTGTGCACCGTGGGAGCATCATTTCTGTTGCTCCCTTCGAGAAAACAATATATCCTTTATCTCTCTCTTTAAGCAATTTAGACATGCGTTTTAGGGAAGAGTCAAAGGGGTATTCACGTACTACTTGATATTGTTTCATAACTTCCATTTTGTCCATAGAAGTTTTATTGAAAAGTGCCTGAAGTGCTGCATCTGTTGGACTTCCTGTATGTTTC
>JAEOTF010000482.1 GCA_016840025.1 Candidatus Hodarchaeota archaeon | reverse complement strand
GATTGTTTCACCTGGCTTTACGAGAAGATTAATCTTTTCCAGTACAGGACGATCTTGAATGTATTCAAAGCTTACATCCCTAAACCGAACTTCTCCCTGAAGAGGAGGTAATGGAATCGCGTGAGGATTATCTTCAATCGTAGGTTTTGAATCAATGATTTCAAAGACTCTCTTCGCTCCAGCCATTGCACGACTAAAAAGATTAATGAGGATACTTACAAATCTGACAGGCATAGCCAACATACCGATATATTGACTAAAGAGCAGTAATGAACCTAACGAAAGGGTATTCCGAAGGACTGCCCCACTTCCAAACCAATACAAAAGTGTCGTCCCAAGACTGAGAATGAAAGCTGTAAATGGTCGAAAGATAGCCCTAAGTTTCACTTCCTCCATGTTGGTATTCAAAAACGCATTGTTTATTTCTCTAAATTGCTTCATCTCAATGGATTCATTTGTAAATATCCTGACGACACTCATACCCACAATGTTCTGTTGCAATGTAGAGTTTAATGTTCCATATTTCGCGCGTATCATGGAATTAATTGGATGAATCTTTTTCATGAAGAAATAATTCACTACAAATACAAAAGGAATCATTACTAACAAAATGAGGGTTAAAGTAAGATCCATCCCAATAAGATAATAACAAATGAAGACGATTTGGATGATTGACCCGAAAAGGGAGTTCATCCAAAAAGAGTAGAACATAGTCATTCTTTGAATATCACTAGTGACTCTTGCCATCAATTGTCCTATCTTAGTTCGATCGTAAAAACTGAAAGACTTCTCTTGGAGAGACGTAAACAGTTCGTTTCGAATTTGAAAAACGACTTTCTGACTCGTATAAGCGTTAATATACCGTTGGATAAAGGAAATAATGCTGTTTACCGCATATATCCCAATAATAAGCAGGAGATACACGGGGAGTTGGTCATAATGACCTTGAAGGAGAACATCATCGATAATTGCTTTAGTTGAAATAAGTGGAACGTAAATTCCTAAAAATCGAGATACGACAGTCAGGGAAAAGCTCAGTGTAAGTAAATACCAGTATTTTTTAATGTACCCAACCATTCGAGTTAAAAGACTCATACGTACCACTGAACTTTCTTTACCTTTGTCTTAACAATGCAAATCCTTTAAGTATTTCTTTAAGCTATCATTTAATTAGTATTATATCTTCCAATATAATGCGAATCAAAGTCTAATGTTTATATTATCTAGTAACCACTTCTTCTTTTTATACATCTATGTTATTTCTATATTTTTTTGGATAAGACTTCTTCCAACTTTCAACTAGTGACTTCATCCTTTTCATTCAATATGTCCTGAGATTACTTCTTAAGTTTCAGAATGAAACTTAAACCGTGCTATATCTCTTTTCAAACTCATCTGGTATACGCGAAAAGTTTAGAAAATGCTTAATCCAATTCCACCTTTTTGTTATATTTAGAAACTCTTCAATCTCGTTACAAACAAGATCTATATCTCCAGATATACAAGTTTTTATGTATGTCTAAAATGACTACAAAAACCTGCCGACAAAAATAATTCCGCAACGAAGCACCCTCAAACAAAACGGGGCTTAAATCGAGTTTCTAAGCAAAAAATATTAGTTTTATAAACTCTTTAACCCCTAGTTTACATGTTGAATTATCGATGAATGACGGTTTACCCATAGACGTATTAAGTCTACTTGTAAAATACGTTACCGTTATTTCACCGTTTCTTTTACCGTTACGGAAAATATTGTAAACGAGAAACAAGTTCGTGGTTGTCTTTCATGATTTACGAAATTTATTTCACTTGACGCTTTCTTTCAACATTAAGTACTTACCAAAACAAGAAACAGAACGTTCGAATAAGATACTATAACATAAAGGATTGTAGTCCTTAAGGTTACTCTATAACATTATTAAAAAATCATCCCTTCTTTTTTGTCCATTGATAGTAAAACAAGTGATTATACTCTTGTACATTTGTTCTGGTAGCCCGGAGGAGACCATCGAGCGAATACCACCTCCCTTTTTTTGGATTATTCAGTCATAAAATATGGTTGCCCGAAAAAGACATGAGTATAGGCTCATATATACCAATTATAACCCTTTTTAGCTAATTTATGACGTAGTGAATTTAATATGACTGAATGAAGATTGTATATAAAAGTGGATTCGAATGTCTTCAGATATTAAGGGGTTGCTCAATCAACTAGATAAGAAGGAACTTTATGAATTAGCCAAGCTAAAGAAAATCAATATCCCAAAGAAATGGTCTAAGACTCCTATTGTAGAACTCCTCGCTCTAAATGTGTCCAATAAAGATGTCCAGAACATGGTAACAATGCCTTTGAAGGTAAGGATAAAACCAAAGAATGGTTCTGCAATTATCATAAAGGACCTTGTGAAACAATTTGACGATGTTACCGCGGTCGATGGGTTGAACCTTGAAATAAGACAGGGCGAACTTTTCAGTCTTCTGGGACCTAATGGTGCTGGTAAGACTACGATAATTAATATCCTTAATGGGATATTAAAACCAACAAAAGGGACTGCTATCGTAGGGGGCTTTGATGTTAGAGAAAATCTGAAAGAGATAAAAGTGCTGATCGGCGTGTGTCCGCAAGAAGCTGCAGTTTTTCAATTTCTTAATGCGCGAGAAAATATCAAACTCTTTGGAAATCTGCATGCCGTACCTAAGAAGGAGTTAGAAGAACGGACGGATACGCTTCTAGAATTATTGGGTTTAGCAGAGGTCGACAAAAGGAAAGCAAAAGGTTATAGTGGTGGAATGCTTCGGAAATTAAATCTGATAATGGCTCTGATTAGTGATCCAAAGATTGCTTTTCTTGACGAACCAACAGTTGGAATGGATCCTCGAGCCCGTCGTGCAACATGGGAATTTATCGAATCTCTCAAAAAACAGAACAAAACGATTATTTTAACAACACATTACATTGAAGAAGCAGAAGCACTCAGCGATAGAGTAGGTATTATTGATTACGGAAAGCTGATAGAACTTGGAGCCCCTCAAGAATTAATGGAAAAACATGAAGCAAAAACTCTAGAGGAAGTATTCTTGAAAATTACTGGGCGAAGAATGATGGAGGGGATGTGAAATGAATCGCCAAGGTTTAGCGGCTCTCATAAAAATGGAACTGAAAAAGCTGATTCGACAACCAGCAAATTTGTTTTTAAGCCTATTATTCCCTGCAATTCTTACATTAACATTTGGATTGATTTTTGGAGATCCTGAATTAGGGATGGATATCAATTTAATGATTCCAGGCCTGATCTCTTACGCTGTCATTTTTTTAATTATGACTATAGCCCAGTCTTTTTCTACCGAACGGCAAGAAGGATTGCTGAAAAGAATGAATACAACACCAATGTCTTCAGGCGAATTCATGGGAAGTCAAATCATAACAAACATGATAATAGCCATTCTACAAGTGATCATCGTTTTTGTGATAGCTGTTCTCATGGGCTTTAGACCGAAGAGCGGCGTTAATGGAATTTTCCTAGCATTCCCTGTAATAGCATTATTTTCACTAAGTTCCGTCGGATTAGGACTTATCACAGCGACAGTATCAAAAAACCCTGAAACTGCCACCGGCATCTCGTTCGTATTCATTCTACCACAGATGTTCTTGGGAACCTTTCTTCCATTAACTAATACTACTCGACGAATAGCAATGTTCATCCCAAGTTATTACGTGGTTGATGCTTTAACGTTGATTTTCGGGGGAGACTGGACAAATACAAATATTTTGCTAGATGTGAGCGTTATCTCAATAGTTAGTGTGATAATAGTGGCTATTGGCATAATATTGTTCAAAAAATTTGGAAATATTTAACCTCAGCTAGCTATAAAGATTACAAGTTTAGAAGAGCGAATAATACCAATAACACTCCCAAGAGTTATTGTAGAGTTTGTTATCTTTCTAGTATTAATACTAATAAAAGGGAGAGTGGATACCAGTGTCCAGACGCTGGTTTCCTCCGGGCTACCAATGAATATGTAGCTAGATATACGCGTTAGAGTCAAAGTTTTGAGTTCCATGTTTAGAATTTGAATGCCGACAGTTACTGTAGAACATTATATTGAGAAAGAATATACTGTTGTGATGAGACTATTAGATCATATGCCTTTTACTCCTTTTCATCTGGGTCCAGGATTGTTTTTGGGACTGCTCCTTCTGAGATTCATAGATTTCCCTACTTTTTTGATTGCGAATGTCATAGTGGATGTAGAGCCCTTTCTGGTTTTGATGTTTGATTTGGACTATCCGCTTCACGGTTTCTTTCATTCTTTCCTAGGGGGTACGGTTGTTGCTCTATTCCTCGCTCTCGTGATGAATAGAATTCGAGAGACGGTTTCCCCTTTGTTAACTCTTTTCCGATTGGAGCAACGATCGTCATTGAAAAGCATTCTCTACGCGTCCATGTCAGGTGTGTATCTTCACATACTGCTTGATGCTCGGATGCATTGGGATATTCGACCATTGTATCCGTTGGAAGCTAATCCGTTCTTGATTCAGACTGCACTTCCCGGACTGTGGGAATCCATGTTCTGTGTATGGTGTTTCTTTGGGGCAGCAATAGTTTACGTGATCAAGCTATTTCTTATTTGGCGAAAGAAGAGAGACCTCAAGAGCAACTCCTAGAGCGAGCTAATATGGAAGATAAGACTTTTTTCATAGTAACAAACTTATATTCAATGCTGAGGAGAACGACAAATCCATGTTAAAGAGGAAACCCCTAGAACATGGAGTGTTTGAAGATGTCGAAGTTGTGAAAAAATATGATAAAGAGGCTAGGGGTCGGATTTGGGGGGTATCCAGGGGATTCGTCCTCGCAGCAAGAAAATGGGGAATAACTACGGGTACGATTCTGGACGTAGGAACAGGTACCGGTTTGCTCGCTATTGAATTTGCCAAAGAAATCCCTGATGTAGAAGTTATTGGTTTGGATCTTTCTGAGGTAGTATTAGATGTGGCTAGAGACAACGCCCAAATGAGTGAAATGTCTCTGCACGTGTCCTTTGAAAGGGGTGATGCGGAGGATATGCCCTTTGAGGATGGTATCTTTGATTTGGTGATTAGCAGTAATACCCTTCACTTGATAAAGAATCCAATCAGAATGTTCAACGAAACCCAACGGGTTCTAAAACTAGAGGGCAAGTTCTTCATCAGTGATTTCAGAAAATCCTGGTTTGGCTTTTTCTCAAAACATATCAGAGCCGCGTATTCACCAAAAGAGATGAGAGATTTATTAGGTCAATCGCAGTTGCAAAATTGGGAGATAAAGGATTACTTATTTTGGTTGAGTATACTCTCCGAGGAATGATCCGTTAAATACATGCTTTTTTTTCATCCCTTACATTTTCACTTTAATGTCCAAAAAAGTGGAGGAGGTATATGAACATCTGGATTGTAGTAATCCGAAGGCTACAAAAAACATGGATATGCCTTCAACTTTAATGGTTGATATCCATTTCGCAGAGATCTCCCTTTTTTATAAAACAGTTAATTAAATGTTATAATATTCTTTTGTTTTTCTTGATTACGAGTTAAATAGACTAGATCTACCTTTAATCAAGAAAAGAATTGGTTATCTATACGATTATTAATTATTAACTATTAAGTTGTCTTTTTAGTATAACTGGGGAATATCAACTTCATAGTTTAGTTAGCTAGTCAATCTTTTTCTCGATTGCCTCCAGTCTTTTCTCGATTGCCTCTAGCTGCATCTTGATTTGATCTGTATGCGTCCTTTCTTCAGTTAACACAATGTCCGTTTTAACTTCTATTTTTTTATTAAGCTCGGTAAATTTTTCGAAAACATATACTAACTGATTTTTAATTTGTTCAATTTTTTCTTCTGTAGACATATTTCATCAAGCATACTTATTGAATTAAAATATTTAATATTTGGCATCATAGCCAGATAGCTTTAGAACTGAACTTTATTTGGGTTTGGATTAAATTTTAATCACCGAGTTGTTATCTGCGAGATAACAGGAGTTCCATTTTATCCTTTAAAAATGATACGGGGGTATATTTAACAAATTATAAAGAGTATACCACTATGAATATGAATTCTATTCTGAGTAGGTGTACCCTGCCAAGTGAGTATAGTTTCTAAAGGCGGCTTTTCCCTAGAGATCATAGGGCATGAGACTTACGGCATAGTAACCATATTAGTAGCCTACATTTCTTTAGGATTATTGAATAGAAGAGAGAAGAATAAAAAAGAAGACCGTAACACTCCGTAACACAAACTCTTTAACAAATCAGCACAAAAAATATTTAAGTGTGTCACATTTTTTACGGTGAAAATTGCTTCGAAAGACGCTAAAAAAGAGACTTTTTACGATAACTTCAAAGTTTATGCCAATTTTATATTCTCTACGCCTTAAACCTATGGAAAAACATAAACTTTAACATTTCCAGAAACGACTATTCTAGAGTGATAAAATTCATGATAATTGTACTCCCGTTCAAATACTAATGAGAAGATGTATAGAGATTTAAAAAATAGATAACTTAGTGTGTTGTCCCCGTTGACATATTTGATAGATTATAATGATGCGCTATTACGTGGTCATATTGATCTGGTGCCATAAGAGAACTAAATGCTCTCTCTACGACCTCACTTAGAGCAGGATGGATGTGCATTCCATTAATAATTGGCTTAGCGTTTTGCTCAGGAGTATACATGAGGTTTATTATTTCTTGAATGAGAACAGAAGCATAAGGTCCAATAATATGTGCACCTAAAATCTTCATCGAGTCTCTTTCAACGATGACTTTAACAAAGAACTCTTTGACGTTCATAGCTTCTCCTTTCGCGGTATCTTGATATCTCTGGATTCCAACGAGTACTTTCTCTTTTCCATAAGTTTCTACAATTTCTTTCTGTTTTAGTCCAACTCCTGCAATTTCAGGATATGAGAAAACGGCATGAGGAATAGCATGGTAATCGACTTTGGTACTTTTTTTGAGTATTGCATTATAATAGACCACTAATGATTCGTAATTCCCTGCATGTTTAAACAGATATTTTCCATTTGCGTCACCAAAAGCCCAAATATTAGGTTGTGAGGTCTC
>JAEOTF010000481.1 GCA_016840025.1 Candidatus Hodarchaeota archaeon | reverse complement strand
TTTCACCATAGAGGTTAACTGCCAAATTTTCTGTAATTTCCTCAGGGTTCTTAGCATAGAGATCATAATTTAAGACACCTCTACTCCTTTTTTGACTCTTGTTAAGCGCAAAAAATCCCGCTTTTTCACAAATCTTAGTGCATTCAGGTTCTCCTCCACAAAGGTCGCAGATGACAATGTATTTCCTATTTGGATGAAGATGTGGTACCTTTCCTGGACAAGCGTCTATACACAAACCACAAGCATTACACGTTTCATTATTAACCAAAACAGCACCTGTTTTAGCGTTTACAGACAAAGCTTTAGTAGGACATTTACTTACACAAGGATAGTTGCTACATTGAGTACACAGATGGGGCACTTCTACGCCAGGGACAAGCATAAACACTCGCACTCGTGATGCCTCTGGCCAAATACGACCCTCATGATGAAGACAACAAACTATTTCACAAAGTCTACAACCACTACATTTTATGTAATCCCTGAAAATCCATGGCTTTGGAGGTGGACCTGGACTCATTCTAAACCCCAATTCTTATAGTCTCCTATTTTTTAGTTTGTTAATTATTATTTGTTTTATTTATAATTATCATTTTGGAATTATGAGATGAAATGTATCTAGCTCGATTAATATCCTATTTTCCTATGATAATCGTTGATTTATAATGATTTATTATCAAATTCTTAATGAAAGAATATCACCGCAAAGAAAGCTTCAATTTCTCCAACAAAGATAACAAACTTATATAGAAGCACAGCCATCTCCCATTGGTTTATAAACACAAGGAAAAATGCTAACATATTGTGTATTTTCTTAAAAAGGGGAAAAACGTTCAAAGATGATTAACTCCAATTGCGAAGTGCGAATAATCGGTATCAAAGGTATTCCAATAATTAAAATAAACGATGACATTGGAAATATTATCTATGAATCGGTGAAGAGGCAAGGAATATCCATTCAGAATCATGACATTATTATTGTGACTCAGAAGATAGTTTCCAAAGCAGAAGGAAGGATAATTCGTCTAAAAGATGTACAACCGTCTGCCTTCGCGAAGAGAGTTTCAACAATTACTGGAAAAGAGGCCGAATTGATAGAACTAATACTAGGAGAGTCTCGTTCTATTATAAGGATGATCGGTAAACATTTGATAACTGAAACGAGGCATGGATGGATTTGCGCCAATTCTGGAATAGATAAATCAAATGTATCTGGAGGAGACTCAGTTACTCTTCTACCCATCAATCCTGATCGTTCAGCTTTCCAAATTAGGAAACGAATTGAAAAGCTGACTGGAAAAAAAGTCGCAGTAATAGTAACCGACACTTTTGGTAGACCCCTCCGAGAAGGGCATGTAGACATTGCTATTGGACTTTCAGGTATAGATCCTATACTGAATCTACGGGGAACTGAGGACATCTTTGGATATGTTTTGAGAGTTAAAGAAACCGCCATAGCTGATGAATTAGCGTCAGCTGCGGAGTTAGTTATAGGCAACGCTAGAGAACAGATTCCAGTAGCTATCATAAGAGGTTACAAATACCCTGTCAATAATTCTGCAAAGGCAAGAAAACTCATTAGACCTAAAATGAAAGATTTATTTATATAAAAGGAACCAAAACTTACTTGAGCAAATCTGCGATTATCCTTTCTGGTGGTTCTTCTAAACGCTTTGGTAGAGATAAAGGACTAGTTGAGTTACTTGGAAAACCATTGATTCTTCATGTACTCGATAGAGTGGCTCCTCTAGTTGATGAAGTCATCATTGTCCTAAGTTCAGAAGTTCAATTAATGAAATATCAAGATATAGTAAAATCCTCAAAATTGATTCTTGATGAAAGTAATTCTCGGGCTTCTATAATCGGAGCCTTAGCAGGTTTTAAGAATGCTATTGAAGATTACTGTATCCTCCTTAGCTGTGATACACCGATTATCTCGCAGGATATAGTCTCTCTCCTCTTAAAATCGGCTCCTGGAAATGATGCAGTAATACCAAGATGGCCCAACAGATATATTGAGCCTCTACAAGCCGCTTATAAGACAAAAACGGCCTATAATGCTACCGTAGAAACAATAAAAAAAGGAAAGCTAAGGTTGTCAGATATGATTGAACGCCTTAGAAAAATCCTTTACATCAGCACCATTACCCTTCGTAGACTAGATCCAAACCTTAACACTTTCCTAAACATCAATACTCCTTTTGAATTGAAAAAAGCTGAAAACATCTTAAAATCAATAAAAGCCTCTAGCTAGCTAAACTCGATTTCTAGCATAGATTCTATTTAGTTGTTAGCGCAAGCTAAAAAATTCGGTATCCAAAATGAGTAATAAATTAAGTCCTGGTAAAAAATTGATAGTGAATTCCACGTCTGTTTCATGATAAGTGCGCACGTTAGAACATTTATAGTCTAATTGTAAAGTCCATTCTTTTAGCCAGTTTTTCCATCAATTCTTTTTCTCTCTTAGAAACACCTGTTGAAAAATCATATTCAAAAGATTTACCATAATACCCATTTGCCACAAAAGTCTCAGTAACGTCAACTAGAGATGCAATCAAGGCTCTTTTACCTGACTGAAAATAAATTGAAATGTCATTAACAAATAAGACTTTCATAGGATCATTTAGAAAATCTTTTAGTAGCTTATCTATTCTTCTCTTATTTAAACTAATAAGACTTAGCAACTCTTTTCTAGACTTAGCAGTTAATCTAGGTGGCACCACTTCTGCTGTAAAATACCTAACATTTGAGGGAATAACGATGAAATCGGATATTTTTCCACCGATTTTTCTACCATTTACTTCAACTATTTTTGGAGCTAAATCAATCACTGACACGTCTTCAGCTAAACCAATTTCTAAAGATTCCTTAAACAATCTTATCATAAGTCTTGTTTTTCCAGTTCTAATGTCACCCAAGATTAAAACTTTTTTTTCTATGAATTCTTGAAAATGATAGTCCGATTTCACAAATAATGATCTCCTTATCTCTTTTTTTTTAGCTAGCCAGTCTATTTATTTATTCTTTTGAATGTTAAATAATCATTAATGAATAATGTTGTATTGAATGTTTGGAGAAATGAAAATGAAACTGACGGCTTCTGATTTAGATCGATATAATCGGCAGATATTGATTCCAAACTGGGGAGAAAAAGGACAAGTAAAACTTAAAGCAGCTAAGATAGTCGTTGCGGGAGCAG
>JAEOTF010000480.1 GCA_016840025.1 Candidatus Hodarchaeota archaeon | reverse complement strand
TTCACAAGCACTATAAAGTATTTGTTTTCCAAATCTAGTTCGGAAAGAAGTTCTTTTACAGTTTGCTCATCTATTTTAAGGGTAATCTTCTTCGGGATTGCTGTTGTGGACACTCAGGGTTACCTCACATATAATTAAATTTCATTCTTTATTTGGATGATCCCATACAAAAAGTCTTGCTTTTTACATAAAAAATGAGAGCAATGTTCTTCAGAGTAATTTCAGGATTCCTTTGTTGCTGATTTCAATGGGAACATATCTACCAACATTGCTTGATACGGAAACCGAAATCCTTTCCCAATATTCGGTACAAATAAAAACCAGAAATAGCCCTATTATTGCTATTGGAGGTTTCTCAGGTACTGGTAAAGATACAACTGCCCTATTTGTACAACAGTATTATAAAGAAAGACATAAAACTAATCTCAACATTATTGGAGCGGGAATTCTTGTTCGTCAAACTGCTAAGGACTTGGGGTATGACAAGCAAGATTTAGAGCTATTTACAAAGAGTGTTCAAACGGATCCAGAATTTGCATTGAAAGTTGACAGAGAAATTGAGAGAAGAACTTTGAAAACTGCCCTCCTCGAGGGAGGAATCTTTCTTGGCAGGATGACTCCATTTGTAGTTGGGGATTGGGGTTTAACAATCTGGCTTGAAGTTGCTGCTCGAGTAATAGCGGAAAGAATCAGCTATGATGAAGCACGACCTGAATTCGGGTTAAATGAGGCTATAATCGAAAAAAAAATTAGATTACGGGATTTGACCGATGGGGATAGGTTAGAGAAAACCTATCAAATATCCTTTAGGGAAGCTAAAACACGATTTGATTTAACTCTACGTAATGAAGATCTATCAAAAGAGGAACTAGAAGAGAAAATCTATGAATTTCTAGAGCAGTACAATAAAATTAAACTGTCAACGATCCATCAACACAAGTAATCAGGGGATTTATCTGAAAAATGCAAGAAGACCACTTTCTTCAGGTGATCAATGAATATTAAGTGAAGTTGGCCGTTCTTATTAATTTAAAAAAAGTAAAACGTATCCTAGAAGTTCTAATACGAGAAAAAAGGATAAAAGACTGCCTAAAGGAAAAAAAACCCAATTTATGCGTTTTTCCTTGGAATTAAGGCCCATTAGAAAAATGATATACCCAATACTCGCAAAAAATGCTATAGTGGATGCAAAAGCTAGGAAAAATGGACCATATGGGATAATCTGATTATATGGAGAGATATGAAGCTTAAAAACGAAGAAGGGAAGAATCAGTTGATCTGCATTAGTAAGGAAAAACAGAAAAATCACAATAAGAAACGTTCCAACGACATTTATAAAATTTAACAGTGACCGATCATTCATTGTCATTATTTATTCCCCAAAATACTCTTGACACTCACGTTTGAATCGTAATCGATTCATGCCTTCATAGGGAGAATTACACCAAGCTAAGATGATTAATCCGCTAATCCGCGAAGAAACAATTGTTGAATTTGCTTCAGGAAGACGATGAACTGTGGGAAGACCAAGACGATCGGATTCATATTTTTTTCCGATGTAAAGGTTTCCGAGTACGGGAGATACTTGTTTTTCAAAATTCTCGCGTAAGATTTCCTTTCCTTCTTGTACCTGGATATTTAATCTCAACCCTTCATCTGTATAAACCCCTACGGCTTGACAACCATCTAATTTATGCAATAGAGACAGAGATAAGTCACCGTAGTCTATTGGTATTTCACGGGATTCTAAAAGACGAATCATTTCTATTTTCCATTGTTCCTTCATGTTTTCTTCATTTGGAAGGTTTAAATAAATTGATAATGATGTTTCAGCCATTTTTTTCAATTCTTCTTCGTCTTCGGGTGTTCCGACGCAAAGAACACAAATATTGCTGTTAATATGACGTCGAGCAGCTACACTAAGATCTCTTGTAGAAATAAAGTAGTCCTCATAGAGATCTTCTAAGTGATGACGATCTGGAAAGGATTCTTGTAGATTCGTTATGAAAGCAAGAATCGCAGAGAAGAAGCCAGACCATAATACTGAATCAACCTGGTAATTACTAGATGAAACATGTACATGGGGGATACCAGAACAATCAGAGATGATTACCGCGTAAATTGGCATGATCTTCCCACGATTATAGAGTAGATGGATACAAAGGTGCTACTCTGCGAATCTACTTATAGTGAATCCTAAAAATCTAATGTAATGAAATGAAGTAAAAATCTACTGAAATATTTTTTTCTAGGATTATACATCAAAAGCTTCTAATTCTTGCACTGAACCAAATACTTAAGGACTAATCCTTTTCTCGCATTGGGAAATGCCCTCTCAAAAGATTTTTCTCGATTTTGATGGAACTATAACGCGCGTAGATGTAGGTGTTATGCTTTTAGATCATTTTGGATCTCCAGATTGGCGTTATTATGATGAACAGTTTGAAAAAGGACAAATTACTATGCGTGAGTGTTTAAACCAAGAATGGGGCGGTTTTAAAGGCACTAAAGACCAAATCTTCCGAGAAGTATTACCTCGTGTTGAAATTGAAGAAGGTTTCCCCAAGTTTGTCAAAAGAATAACAGAGAAGAAAATTCCGCTTGCAGTTGTCTCGGACGGATTTGAATTCTATATTAGAGAAATCTTTGAAAGTAATAATATCGATCTTGAAGCTTTTGAGATCTATACAAATCAGGCTTACATCGATTCCGATGGTAAAGTCTCCATAGAATATATTACAGAGGAATGTGAACATGGTTGTGCTAACTGCAAGATTTTTTTCGTCAAGAAAGCTCAACAGGAAGGATTTCAAACGATCTACATCGGTGATGGACTTTCAGACTTGTACCCTGCACAAATCGCGGATATTGTATTTGCTAAGTCGGGACGAAGTTTAGAACGTTTCTGTCAGCAAAAAGGTATAAATTATCATTCTTTTAAAGATTTTTATGGTTTAATAGAAGTAATGGAACAAATTTTAGCTAAATGAATAATAAAAGAAGATTCGAGCATAATAGTTAACTTAAGAATAGTTGTGACTTTTTATCTAAAGGTATATTTTCATTTGTCAATAATTAAGCTTTTATATTTATTCTGGAAATTCAAAAGACTACATAACACAGAAACCAAAGAATAAGAAAGGTAGAAAAAATTACTGAAAGAATTTCTATCCATCGAAAGTACCAATAGCTCCAATACTCCTGTAACCACTCTCCACCAATTTTATTAAGAATTAAAATGCCAAACTGGTGGCGTGAAAAGGGATAAAGCCACATTATGCCATCACCACCTCCAATACAGTCTAGCAATAGATGAATTGTAGTTCCTATAAAGAAAAGGAAACTGAAGAGGGGATAATCCAAGAATAGAATTACTACTGCAAAACTCCAAAATGGGATAGGAGTGTGTGTAATCCAAGTATGATGGCTTATTTCATGATTAAAACCCTCTTTACGTAGAAAATAGACAATATAATCAAAATCAGGAAGTAATCCACCCACACATACGATAAAAAACCCTTCTAATGTAACTCGGTCTAATGCTAGCATGCTAATAGTACCGAAAAAAAGAGCAATAAAGAGATGAGCGGGAGGTAACAAACTTTGAGACCTCTCTTATCAACTGCATAATTATCCAGGATATTAATTCAGTTTTTTTGTTATTTAAAGACGATTTTTGCTGCTGTCTCTTTCCATCCTTTTTCTTTTACAAATACTTCAATATAATTTATTAATTCTTCTTTTTCATTTTCATCGAATATTCGTTTTGATTTTCTTTCAATCTCGTTTATAATGGTCTTTTTATTTACATTCTTCTTTGTTTTACTATGTTTAATCAGAATCCTCTCAACTAAAGACTGTAATTCTTTCTCTTCTGCATCTTTTGATTTGAAGAAACTGAGCATGAGTTCTTTTTCTTCATCAGACCAATCTTTTCCACCTACACCCTCACTTAATAATTCTTGAACTTGTAAGATTTGTTCTTCCGAAGCAACTGATGGAGGAGTTTCTTGGAATCTATCCTTAACCAATGTTAGTTGTTCCTGACAGTTTTGATAGGCCTGTTCCCACTTTTGTGAGCTAGATTCAGTCTCCTTTAGTACATCTTTGATTTGAATTAGCTCTCCTTCATATTTTTCAGCTTTTTCAGTAACATCTTGATATAAGGCTTGATTTTTAAAAAACATCATCTCTATACTCTTTAATTCATCTCGACTCTCGAAATATGCCTTCTCCCATTTCTCAGCTTTTTCTTGATTTCCTTTAAGCAATGTACGTGTCTTAGCAAGGTCTACTTCCATCCCATGCACTTTAGTAAAGAATTGACTAACTTGTTCACTTAGTTCAGATTTTTCTTCTTCTAATTTATTGATCTGATTTGTAAGAGAATCCATTGACACATTTTGAACGACTTCATCACGAGTGCCGAACGCTCTTTCAAGATCCTCTATTTTTGCATGGGCTTCTAGCAATTTTGTACCAACATTTTCTAATTGCATTTTGAGATGGTCTCGCTCCGTTTCAATAATAGCGAGAGTTGTAGAAGACTCAGCTTCAGTAGGGTTAAGTTCGTTACTTATTTGGTCAGCAAGCTGATCTCTCATGCTTTCGGAGATAGTATTGAGAAATTTCAGGACATCAACACCGAGAATTTCCAAGGTTTCTATTGTTGATTCTGTTATTTTCTTTTCTAGAGCATCAATTAAGCGAATCAGGTCAGTTCTTGAGTAGCTCCTTCCGCTAGCGTTTCTTATTCGTGTTTTTATGGGACCTGTCACATAAATAATCGCTTTTTTACTCCTACCTTCTTGAGTGCGAATTAACTCATCAACAGTATCAATGTACGGGGTTACTTCACTCAAAGGACTCAGCTCATAGCTTTAGTGATATATCAAGTGAATTTCTGGTACAATTAGTGACCCTCAAAATAGAGCTTTTCAATATGATGAAATTAAAAATTATGAGAGGAGATTATGTATTAAAAGAAAGAACTGCGGATCTAAAGGAAACGAGGGATAACTGCAATAATAAATAAAAGCCCAAGAAATGGATGCACAGTGTAGTTACGAACTTGAGTGTATTGTTCTAATCTTGTAAAACGTCTAGAAAAAGCTAGAAATATTAGAGAGACTAGAATTGATATACTAATACCTAATACTGCGAACCAAAAGAAGATGAAATCATCTTGAGGATCTAATGAATCAAGGTTGATTCCAATAGCAACTCCTAGTGTTATAATTATTAAGAAGATAACAAGACGATGTAATATAATTCCCTTCTCGTAACCAAGCCAAGTGAATGTGGTTGTTTGTTCACCTTTTTTATCTATCTCAAAATCACGAATCTGATTATTTAATTCAATCCAGATAGAATCAAGAGAAGCGTAGAGATAGAGAATAACTAGTAGAAGATCACCTGATTGACATATTAGATACCCTAGAACGAGAATATTACCTCCTAATGCAACAGCATGAAAGAATATATCAAGCAAAGGGCGATTTTTAGCTCGAATTGGAGGTGATGAATAAAACATTCCCATGAGAAGACCAACTATGGTGACTGCTAATGTTAATGTTCCAAGTGCCCAAGCTGTCCCGAGAGCAATAAGAACAGCAATTGAAAGAATTGAGTACGGGGCCAAACGGTTTTCTTTGTATTTATTAAGGAATAGATTACGTGTGCTTTTTTTAGGATCCAAGGCATCAAATGGCGCATCAAAGAGATCATTGATGAAAAAAGCGAAAAAAGTATAACTGTACACACAAATAAATCCACAGAAGATTCTCCAAATGAATGAAGCAATGTTATCTACTGGCTGAAGGGCCATTATTGCACCTAATAGAAAATAAGAAGCAAAAATGAATCCTGCATCAAAACGATATTGATAAATCCGTGGATATCTCCTTGCGAGTGGTTTAAGCGGATTTAAGGTGACAGGCATTTAACTCTCTCCTCAAAACTCTTTTTTTTTAATTAGTCTTTTAGGAAAGTAGTCAACATAAAGGAATAATTTGTATATTTTTAAAACAATGTATTTTGTAATGAAAATTGGAGGTTCTATTAACTAATGCCGATTTGTATGCAATGTGGCGCCTTTTTTACTGGAAAACAGTGCAGTGTATGTATAGCAACGGCGAGTAAAAAACCAAAATCTGATCTTCCTTCCCCTACAGCATTAATTGCGAAACAAGAAGCAGAAAGAAAAATGGATGAGAAAGAAAGATTAGCTGCTAGGATTAACGAACTAAATAAGAAGGTAGAAGAGAAAGAGGATCAAATTAGACAAGTTGAAGGGACGTTATCCCGAAAAAATTCTGAATTAGAGCACTCTTTAAAAGAGAAAGATGAAATTATCACTCAACTTAAAGCTCAACTAGAGAAGGGAAGTGAAAAGGAAGAATCTGTTGAAGTTCGTCATCTAAATGAGCGTATAATGGATCTTGAGTATCAACTAAAAGATCTAAAGGCAAAATATGAACTTGAACTGGAAAAAAGGCAGGAAGATCATTCCACGACCGAAATACGCCATCTTAATGAAAATATTATGGATCTACAAAATCAGCTTAAAGCGCAAGAAGCGCAATTCAAGACTGAACTCAATAAGAAAGATGACAATATTCAGGAACTTCAATTACGGCAAACAGGTACAGAAGATACAAATGGCTATGAAGAAGAATTAAATCAATTAAGAGCGCAAATTCGAAAGAAAGATGCAATTATTGCCACTCAAGAACGAAAAATCAGTCAGCTAGAGCAAACAATTAATGAGTAAACGGTTACATATGATATTAGATAAAATGATGAAGGAATTGAATGGAAAATTCGTGATCATGGACAAATTCGGTTGGAGTTCTTCAATAGGCAATAATTAAATAATTAAATAATTAAATAAAAATTGATCAGGTGAATATAAATGGGCTACATTACTTTTTTGGAAGATTTTCCATGGGCGTGGAATTTGATCTTTGGTGTTGTCATAATGATGGTATACATCAAAGGTATAATCGCAGTTATGGATAAACTTGTGACTAGTGGAAAATTTAGTTCAGATCTATCACGTAAAGTCATTCATACCGCAGCTGGATCGTTTATTTGGGTTTGGTTGTTTATGGATACTTCTGATGGTTGGAGTTTCGCTTTCAACATAGTAGTACCATTTTTATTCTTCTTGACGTTTATTCAGAAAGGTACAAAAGGTACAGCCGATGATCCTGATGTTAAAACGATGACACGAACTGGAGATCCCTCAGAACTTCTCAAAGGCCCATTATACTTCACCATTGTTATGATGGCTGCTGGTACGCTGCTGTTTGGTTCTTATGCAGGCATGTTAATGATGGCTATTGTTGGATGGGGAGATGGGTTCGCTCCTTATATTGGGCAGCGATGGGGTAACCGTAAATATAAAACCCTTGGTAGGGAAAAGTCAATTGAAGGCTCGATTGGATTCTTAACATTCAGTATTTTAGGTTCCTTGGTATTTCTAAGCATATTGGGTATCATAGGAGGACCACTCGATGCTACTGATGCCGTTCTTGCGTACCCGGGTGAAGACATAATGATGATAATCATTGTGATCGTAATACTCGCCATTGTTACAATGATTATCGAAGCTTTATCTCCGTCCGATGTTGATAACTTATTAATCCCAGTAACAGTAGTAATAATACTATTAATCATTGATTTCGCTCTTGGATCAGAATTCGTTGTTTGGCTTCGTCCTTTGGATAATCTTTAGGTGCCATTCAATTTCATTTTTTCTATCCTAAAGAAAATCAGCAAGATAACCGCCCTACTTCAAGTAGCTTTTATGTGCTACAACTTGGTTATCTAAGCTTTATGACTATTCTTCTGCTCTTTGCTGGCGGACTTCAGTAAGAAGTCTGTTAATCTCTTCAAAGCTCCATTTCTCTTTCAGACCTTCATTAATCTCAAGAATCCGGGACAGTAGTACTGAGAACGTAAATTTCTCCTCGTTCTTACTTCCAACAACATACCGAGAATGTGGAACTTCTGAAGAAAGAGCATGGAAGACAGCCTCTGCAACTATTACTGGGTCAGGTCTGTTCTCAAGACTCATGATAAAGCTCTCTGCCATCTGTTTGTACTCTTCTGTATAGTCTGTTTTCCTCTCAGCTCGTTCGAGGAACGCTCCATGTATTTTTTTCACGACTGAGGTCTTAATGTCTCCTGGTTCCACGATACTGACCTTGATTTCATATTTTTCCAGTTCACGTGCAAGTCCTTCAGAGTAAGCCTCCAATGCATACTTACTCATGACATAGGCGCAGATATAGGGCACCACAAGAAGCCCAGCTATAGAGCTTATATTCACAATCCTTCCCTTTGTCTCTCTCAGCATTGGGAGGAAACCCCTCACAGCTTGATGCTGGCCGAAAACATTCACCTCAAATTGCTTTCTGAGTAACCCAACGTCCAAATCCGCAAATGCCCCCGCAACTGCAACCGCTGCGTTGTTTACAAGCCCAAACAAGACTATTTTCCTCTCCTTGACCGTATCGAAGACCACTTGGAGGTCATCTACACTTGTGACGTCAAGTCTCACTCCAATGACGTTTTCCAAGGAATCAAGCTCATCAATTGCTTGTTGACTCCGAGCTCCTGCGAAGACAAAGAACCCTCTTCCTGCTAAATATTCAGTTATTGCTCTTCCAATACCTGAACTAGCACCAGTGACCAGAACAGACTTTTCACCCTTAGTATTTGTAGGATTTCTCATTTGTACCATTTTCCAACCTCATATATACTCTATTTCTCTTCAAATAAAGTTACTTCCTTCCAGATCTCGATAGATTATATTCACCCCTCAATCGTTTTATAATTTATCAACAGGTTACTGGATAAATAGAGTTGGTTCATAATGCAGAATCATTATTTCATTTTTGGTACTAAAAAGGAGCCTTCTGTATTGTACTAATATTGTTCTGAAAATCTTAGAGTGTCT
>JAEOTF010000479.1 GCA_016840025.1 Candidatus Hodarchaeota archaeon | reverse complement strand
TGAAAAAAGAGATGTTTTTAGTCACACTGAGGCGAAGGAGCTTATCCGAAATTATGATGGACAGTTTCTAACCTAAAGAGCAAAAAGGGAAAAAAAAGAGAGGAGTGAGATTGTTCATTTCTTTTTTCGTTTTTTGCGAATTATAGGCACAGAGATTCCGATAAAAGCAGCAAAACCTAAGAATAGCAAAGATTCACTTGAAGGAAGAAATGGGAGAACTTGTTGAATTGATGAGGCATGTTTGTCGATTTCTAATGAAGTTACAGGGAAAATTTCCCTAGTGGACAAAGGAAGAGCAGTTAATGTAGGGATTCGGGGGCTCCCACGTACAGTAATTCCAAAAAGGTCCTCAATGAGCTGTTGGGCTTCGGTTGAATTGGCTAAGGCAGCAGTTAAGTTGCCAAGAGAATTTCCAAATAAAGCAGTTAGCTCTGGTAGCGTAAGTTCTCCAGGAGTTTTATTGTGCAGAGGAATGAAGGGTTCACAACCTGCAATTCCAGCTGTTGACCCCAATTTAATGGCAGCAAGACCATCGAGTAGATTTGATTTAGTTTCAGCGTTGATTGCAGTAGTATTCTCTGCTTTTTGCTCAGCAAAAGTGGCATTAGCATAAGAAAGGTGATAGGTATGATTTGCTATGATGAAACCTGTCGCGTTAAAAGGGTCACTAGGAGGGAATGTTAATACCAAATCATCAACATATTCGAGGGATTCATTGAACGAGAGTGAAGCATATCCAAAGCTGACGAAAGCATTATTAGTGTACCTCAAGGCGCCGACAAGTTGAGTCCCATCTGATAGATTACCCTCAAATGTGCCTATCATATCCGAAATTTGTTCAAAAACCGGTTTTATTGCATCATCAAATGCAGAATAATGATCTGTGCTATTGTCATCTGCTCGGTCTTTCGCAACGGTGAAGTTATTGTATGCGAGATTAATGTTCTTATCAGCGTCCGTGAGATTTCCTGGAGAATGCAGGAAGTAGGGATCGTTTAGATTTATCAGGTCAGCAGCACCGATCAGTTCAGCTACATTCTCCAAGCTAACAAACATATCGGCTAGAGCTAGAGCACCCTGTGTGAGGAAATTCATAACAGTACTTACATCGGTAATCCCATAAACCACTTGAGGAATAGGATCAGCGGGTAACTCTCCTTGAGCCATGGTGGTCTTAGCAGTAGTCAAAAGGCCCACTGCATCATCAAGATTATTTGAGGCGTCTCTAAGATATCCTAGGGCACCCGCAAAATCGTTATCGCCTAAGTATTGTCGAGCTATATTCAACCAATAGGTAGCATTAAGGAATGGTACTGCTGCTTTTGCCACATCAATAGCAATGGGAAGACCACCTTGAAGTGAGGTTATATTATTTGAAACTTGATCTAATGTGTCAACAATGTCAAGTTCACCTGCATTTTCTTTAATTCCACCGATTCCATCCAGTAATTTAGTAATTGCTGCATCGATTTCTGTTTCAGCAGACTCGAAAGAAGTGATTCCCTGCTGGATTTGGAGAAGGCCTTGATTAAAGGTGGCCAGATCAATTGTATCATTTGATTGGGAGATTCCCCGTCTTGCAACCCCGCTGTCAATATCAATCGCAGGTAACGCTATATCCATCCCTTCTTTTAGATCTACAAAACCATCTATCAGCTTAGGAAGGGCTCTTAAACTATATTTTGCTCCATCCATAAAGTCTATCGTTGCATCATACATTCCTCCTACGCTACCATCTTCACCTAAGAGCTTTAGTTGGTCAACTAATGGGAAAATGAGTAAATCTACAACGTAATTATCACCTACTGCTGAGAAGTCTATGATTGCAGTTTCCATCCAGTCTGCTGCCTTGTTAAATGCGGTACTGGTTTTATCTCGATCAATAGAGGATGCATCTTCTTTTGTTAGTTCATTAATACCTCCCATTGCATATGTTCCAGATGTACCAAGTGCCATCGTTCCCTCGGTAAATCGGGCAATTCCCAGGTAGGTTATTGGCACTGCTACGGCGAAGAGTAAAACGAATATTAATGCAATTGGTTTAGCAATTACTGAAATGATTGAGAATTTCCCATCATCTCTCCAAAACCCTGTTGCAATCATGGCATAAAAGAAGCCGCCGATTAACACAGGGAATACTAAGAGGATAGCTAAGTCTACTACAAACCCATAGTCCCCATAAGTTTGAAGAGTTTCAATAAAATCTTCTACATCTTTTAACTCTTCAAGATCAACGCTACTAACAGCATCTTTTAATTCTGCAAGCCTATCAGTGCCAATATTATCAAAATGACCCCACGGGTTATACGGAAAACCAACGATATAGGGGATCAAATAAATAATGGGAGCTGCAAAGAGATTAAGAAAGCTGCGTAATTTAGAGCGTGTAAAAATTCCTGTACCGCAGATTGCAAAGGTTAACAGGATAATCTCAATTTGTTCAAGCATTCCATCTTCCTCTGCTCCTGCAAAATGGAAAATTACCATTATCAGTAATGATAAAACAATCGAAATAGGAAATGCATAAAGTAGGGGAAGACGTTTCTTCTTTTTTTCGGGTTCTTCAACACTAACTTCTCTATATGAGGGAGTTGCTGGTTCATATTCTTGTTCTTCCTCATGAGAATCTGATTCATCGTCCCAAGACATTAGAAAATTCACCTAAAATACTAAGCAAAATTTAGAAGATAAAGACATTGAAGATTTTAAAGTATACCAAAATTATTCTAAAGACCGTTAAAGTACATCAAATTACAGTAAAAAAAATTAGTTGTACAAAAAAGAAGATAGGAATGAACAGTCTAGAAACAAAAATTTTGTTTTTGGACCACTCTGAAGGAAAAATCTTGATTATGACACGAACTTCATTGAATTTGCAATATTAAGCGGTTCTAAGCAAAACGGTGAAAAAAATGAGTCATGCTCGTAAATGTCCTCAATGTGGCTACTCCACTACTAATCCTCAGGCCAAGTTCTGCCGAAGTTGTGGAAGACCGTTTCCTGCTAAAATTTCAGTTGATCCTGCTCATTCACGTACAAGGGCTCTAAAATCTTCTCAACCTATCCAAAAACGTTGTCTTAAATGTGGTAATGTTAAACATGATCCCACTGCTCGCTATTGTAGGGTTTGTGGTGGAGTTCTTGACGATACCGCCATCAGTCAACCAACAGAGGAGTTTATTCTCCCTGAGTTTGATGATATTATCCGTATCGCTCAAGAAAAGAAAAAAAGACAGAAAAAGGACAAAAAACAAAAAATTGAGAGTGTTGATCAAGCTAAGGCCGAAATAGAAGCTGCCTTCCCCATTTCTCCCTCTATATCTCCTACTGAAGAAAAATTAGATCAGAAAATAACCGAAATTCTATCTAAAGTCAAAACGCAACCTGTACAACAAGTAAAATCAAAAAATAAAGAAAAATAGAGTATTAGTTCTCTTCCAAAAGCTGGTAATGGAATGAGAACAATTGCAGAAGATAACTGTTTAATTCTCCTTCTCAATAATTTTCAGGGCTTTATCAATCTGTTCTTTAATTTTCTTTTTAGGGAGTGCACCAATAAAACGAATAACTGGTGTTCCATTATGGAAAATGATAAAAGTCGGTATTGACATTACGCGATAATTCAGTGCGACATTCTGATAATTATCGGTATTAACTTTTCCAAAAAGCACCCGGCCCCGATATTCTTGTTCTAATTGTGAGATAACGGGAGCAACAGCGTGGCAAGGTCCACACCATTCGGCCCAGAAGTCTACAAATACAGGAACGGGTTGCATGATCGCTTTTTTAAATCCTGCTTCATCAAAGTTTACAACACCCTTGGGTACTTTCGTTTGATCCATAAGTTTCGCCAACTTTTTTGCACGAATTTTTGTGAGTTCAGGGTCATCTTCTAGATTGGAATTAACGCTCATTCAACTCAGTCAACCGAATTTTTTTGTGTTTAAAAATAATTATTCAGAATTAACCAAGAAATTTACTATTAACAATCAAATGAATTATTAATAATTAAAACGTTATAACTAATTCTAATGAAATTCCGCCCAGAATTAAAGACAGCCAAATCCCCACTGACAGATCGGCTCGAATGGATTCAGGAAAAGATTAATCATCTCCAAGAACTCCCTAATCTTTCATTTAAGATCCAATTTTCTCCCGACCTTCGATTGGAAAAATCCGACCCTTTTTTTTCTATACGAAAAGACACCGACCCCTTAAATGTCCTTAAATTTGTCTTATCGGCTAGAAAACGCCCATTAGAAATCAGTTTTCATGAACATGTTTCACTCCTTGGAAATTTACCGCTTTTCACTCCTCCTAAAACACCGATGAATAAATCAATCCCCCGTACTCCATCTAAAGAAGGACAAAATCACTTACCGTTCTCATTATCCTCCGAGAATCATCCATTAGACTTTTTAGAGCGCTTACTTTTGATTCTACCAAGCTTTCCCCAAAATTTACTCAATTTAGAGAGTCCAATCTCAAAATTCCGTTTACAGGTGGAAATTGAGGAAGAGTACCATGAAAGGGACTATTGAGATGAAGGTTAGGATTCGAAGAGAATATCTTCAATATCTTCAAAGTAATGAAATAAGTCTAGACGATGCAATCAATCAGGCTCTTGAATACTACCTTAAGATTCTTAAAGAATCTATAAAACCTATATCATCCAAAGAAACTGATCAGCTCAGTGAAGATGTAAAGAAATATGTTGTAGGGCTAGATCAAAGAGTAGAATGGAAAAAACAAATAGAAGAATCTGAATAATTTTCATTTTCAGATTGGAAGATTATTTGATTAGAAGGGAAAAGAATAACGATGGGAATTAACTATACTCATCGACGACGGGATAGTTTTTTTCTCTCCTTCGTTTGAGTTTGAGTCTGTTGTTCCGCTATTTCTCTAATTTCTTTGAGAGCAGATTTTCTCTTTTCATCACGAACTACGTTTATCTGTCCAGCAGACGAAGAAGAGGTAAAGTAATCCCCAAATAAAATAAATACTGTACCAACAGCTAAAATGATGAGAACACTCCCTACTAAGGTCCAAATGAGAAGGTTGTTATCGGAAGAGTCTCCTTCGGAGGCCTTTCTATCTATGCTAGTTAGAGTGAGATCAAAGTGCATCCAAACATCACCAAATTTATGTCCAGAGGGATATCCCCCTTCTGGCGGAATATCTATACTCCTAGTCTCTCCCTCTTTTAATCCTACAATTGCTTCTTCAAATTCTTCTAAATAGTGCCCTTTACCAAGAACAATATTGGGGATATCCCCGCTTTCCTGTTCTTCTCCTTCTACGGTGAGAATATAGAAAACTGTTACGGTGTCCCCCCATTCTGCAGTTGTTTCCCCAGATGCTTTGATAATATGTCCAGAAAAGAATATGAGTCCGATTAAGCAAAATGAGATTAATTTCTGCATTTCTTTGTCTCACGCCAAAAGATAAGTAGGTTTTTGAGTAATCTAATTTAGTCTTTTTTATCTTTCGAGTGAGCATTTCCTCATGAAGTTAATGAAATTCGTAATGCTTGGAGATCCCGCAGTTGGTAAAACCACCTTAGTGGCACGATTCGTCCACAAAATATACAGACCCAGTTATAAGCAAACTATGGGGCTGGATTTGACCTTAAAGAAAATAGCTTATAAAGGAGAAATCTTTAGAATTCAACTTTGGGATCTGGCGTCCCAGAAAGCATTTGCCCCTATGAGAAAACGCTTTTATACAGGCGCAGTTGGCGCTCTTTGTGTATATGACTTAACCCGCCGCCAAACATTGGTTAATCTAGGCACTTGGTTAAATGAAATGCAAGAAATTGCAGGGGATGTTGTATTCGTAGTTTTAGGAAATAAAAGTGACCTTAGTGGCCCTTATCGCGAGATAGGCGATGAAGAGGGGAAAAAATGGGCTAAAGAAACAGGATCTGTATTCTGGGGAGAGACCAGCGCTAAAACAGGTGAAAATGTTGAAGAGTCTTTCATGAGTCTTATTGAGCATGTCATGAACTCATTAACGAATAAATAAATAATTATTATTAGTTTTTATTGGAGTAGGCGAGGGATACATCGAAGAACTAATATAATCGATGAAACCCAAAAGTAAAATATAATAAAAGTAGATACAATTACTATCACATTTAGGCAGTGAGCCCGATGGAAGAGTTAAAGAGCCCAGAACTTCCGAAAGACACCTTTGGTCTTTGGATTGTTAAAGAAACAGGAGAACTAGCATATTCTAGAACTGGTGCATGGTCTAACATTGATGACGCGCTTTTTGCTGGGTTCATTAGTGCATTTAGTACATTTGTTGCTGATTTTGCTAATGAGGAAATACAAGACCTGCATTTCGGTGACAGTATTCTCCTCTATCAACGATCAGGTAATGTTATCAATGTTTTAGGTGTCCGTCATAAAGCAAACCTGATGGAGTGGAGAATTCGCTTAGAAAAAATCTCAGAAGCTTTTGTAGGGATGTTTGGAGAGAACCTAGAGAATATGTACGATTTAACGGTATTCAAGAATTTTGATTTTGTATTAGATGCTTTGCTCCTTGAATGGGCTTCACAGGTTCAGATTGAAATTACTGAAAGCTTCGTGCCCGCAAGGGTTGAAGAACGATTTTCAGATCTATTTTTTGATGAATATCTTAGAAAACGAATATATGATGAACTGGGTAGCTATGCGATGGATATTTTCTTTTCCATCGATGGAATGCGTACAGCTTACGCTATCTATGAACGAATGAACATTAATTTACCCTTCGAGAATATCTCTAAAACACTGGAATGGGCATTAGCGGAAGGATTAGTACTTCCACAAATCTTTGATGCACTTCCCACAGAATATGTTCCTCGATCTAAATTGCTTGAAAAAGTCACAGAACGAGGGTCAGAAGAACACCTCCTGTTTGTTCGCCACTTTGGAGAACGAGGTTTAAGAGCCATCGCGGAAGTTGATGGTAAAAATAATGTTATGGATATAGCCAAAAAAGCAGGCATTTCAATGGAAGAAGCGAAGCGAGTTTTGGAATATATTCAGCAGATTGGTTGGATTTACTAATTTTTGGTGGGATTTATTTTGACCAAACAAGTTGAGTTTCATAATATCGGCGCCGATGGCAGAATATCACCCGCACAATCTTTACCCTCTCTTACACATGATGCTTGCCTTATAATTGACCATCAAATCAAAGGAATCCTCGTATTTGTTGGTTCAGAGGTCTCCCGACGTATGAGACGCGTCTATTTCGCTAATCGGGCAGCTATCAACCTGAATATAAGTCGAGTTCAGCGTAGTTACCAGATTCGCACAATTGATGAACCTGAAATGAAAAAATACCGCCTTGAGAAGTTCGAAGAAGATTTTGCGGCAAAAGAAGAAAAAACCTTACCTTCTCTACTTCATCTTTATGCGTATTCTTCCGTAAACTGCTTAGGAGCAGGTTCTAATAACTTATTCAGGACTTTTGGTCGCGACGCGGCTATGAATATTCTTGAAATGAAAAAAATGGTTCGATCTGAGGATCTAGCTACAATTACCAAAAATGTCCTCACTACATTGGCCGTTCCAACTCCTTGGCTTCATGTGGAGCTAGAAAATCCTCCACGTGAGATGAAGAAAATTGCTAAAGGCAATATTATACGCTTTATCATCCGAGAAGTGCTTGAAGAGTTCTCTAGAGCCTCATTAGGGCAGGATACAATGGTGTTTTTCCTTAGCGGATTTATTGAGAAATTGTTGGAAGTTTCTTCAGGGCATTTTGTAAGGAGCCAAGGACAGAAAGATGGACTATCAGTGATTATAGAAGTAGAAATTTTGGACAAAATTACTGCTAACTAAGAAATACCCAAAGGTAAGGGAGCATGCTCTCAGAATTTCCTGGAGGAGGTCATTTTTTTCTTTTTTTCGCGGTATGGCATGAAGAAACTGGACCAAAGATCCAGAATGTCTATCCCGATAGTATTAACAGGGAATTAGACCTACTTCAGCTCGCAGGCCGTTGTTTCCTTGCAGGCATAGGGTCATTTGACATCAGTGGAGGAACGATCGCGGAAAGTGCAGCACAATTTCCTCTTTTCACTCCATCGGAATACGCCTATGTTTTTTTCGGTGCTTGGGAAGATTTAACAATTAGGGGCGGAGTTCGACCATTTGAATTGGCTATAGTATTCAAGGAACAACTGCATTCATTTCAGGAAATTTATTTAATGACAATTGTAAAGCAACATCTGAAATCTTTTCTTGCGAATTATACTATTGATTTGACAGAACTCTATCAAGATATTTTTCGTAGATTAGGGCAACTGAATTGGGATAATACAGCAGATATTCTCAAAGCTTTTGCAGGAGATTTGCTACAACAGTCGATTTTTGCTGCGCCAGATAAAAAAGAAGATTTGGTCGAAATTTTTGATCAAACTCTGCTAGATTACCTTAAACGTTTTTCTGGGCGAAATTAAGGTTGGAATTAGATACTTTCTTTCCATAAGATTAGAAAACTTTCTAAGATATGACTTAAGAGGAATAACTTCCAAGTATTGTACAGAAATTGAAGAATATTAAGAGTTTAGCTCTTTCAAACTATGAGTTCGACAAAAATCGAAGCACAACTTCAAAAATTATTATGAAATAATAATGTTAGTGATAATGAGATGGTAGTCCGTTCAAAATCAAGATCAGTGATGGCAAGCCTAATAATTTTGAGTTTAATACTTGTGAATGAGCCTATCTATACTATTAATTATGTAAAGGTCCAAGGTTTAGGAAACAAAAACGAAAATTTGACGCCCTACCAAGTTCGAGCAGTAGATCGCTTTCTTCATATTATTCGAGATATGAAACCAGCCAGTTCTGATACTAATGAAGTTCTTGTCGGTATTGATGCACTTAAGAGTGAAGAAAGCAGGTTTTTAAATATAACTAATCGTAATGGACTTACACTAAGTTTAACTTCCTTAAAAACTCGTCTACAACAGATTATAATCCTTCTTAGTGAGTTCAATGAGACCAGTTACCAATTAATTGAGCAAGGTATCAATAATTATTGGGATAATCCTTTATTTATTTCCGATCCGTCTTTTAACAGAACAACCTTTTATAATGATCTCCAAATCTTTGCTCTTAGCTATTTAGCGTTTAGTTATGGTCGTCAAACTAATGGATCGGCTATACAGTTTCAGTTTTTTATAAATAATTATACTCTTGAAGAACGGGTTAATTGGCTTAAATTAAAAATGATAGGGCAAAAAATTCCTGTATTTTTTGTTGAATTTCTATTTTCTGATGGAAATATTCTTGATATAGCTCGAAAAGCTAATAATTATCTAAAGGAATTATTTAATGAGGTTAACGCCCATAACAGACTCAAAGTAACCTCAAAAGTAACAACAAATGTACAAATTTCAGTTACTGTGAATCACCAAGGTATTGCCATTCTTTCCGATCCCGATTCATCTGTAAGTAATAATTTGGACTTATTCCAGACAAATCAAACGACTCAAAACCAACCCTTCTCCGGTGATGAAGCCCTAGTCCTAAGCCATCTAGGCATTAAAGAAGAAAGAATAGAGGGAATAGTCTCTGTAGATATCGATTGGGAGTATGAGGATGGCTCTTCCGCATCTAAATTAATGAATTATGCTGCGTTTATCGTACAAAATGGATATAGAGGATTAGAATTTATTTATCAATTTGGAAGAAATGCAACACTCCTGAAATTCTTTGCAAGCACCACAAATGCTACTTATAATGGAAGTTACCAGAATTTTTCACCTTTCTTTGATGTAGAGCAAATAAGAATCAATTCTTTCATCCTTTCTCAAGAAAATGCGAGAAAACTTGATGTAAAAGAACTAGATATTGATATATTTGAGCACCATTGGGTTGGAATGTTTGTTTTCAATGATACAAACAATAATGGCTTAATGGACATTGAGACTATGATTTCAAATGAAACAGGAGATGAAAGACCAGTTTTCTCTAATGAAACCTTATACCGATTTGATGGTGTTGCTGTGGAAAATGTCACTTTAATAGAACCACAAGCATATCAGGACAGTATTACTTTCGGTTTCACTTGCAACAATTTAACTGGAATTCTTGCACCCTTCGCCACATCGCCTGAATTAGCGAATTTTAACCGCTCTTTTACGCCTAGTGAGAGAATAAGTAGCTTTGGAGTTCAGTTCAATTTTTCAGTATCAGATCTTGATCAAACAGCAAAGCTAAAGTTCAATTTTGAGGTGGGAGAATGGAATAATACAGAGGTTCTCTCTGGATTATCATTGAATCAGCTATTTACTTCCGTTTATACACGAACCGAAAAGCAACCTGGATTGATGAAAGATGGAAAAGGCAATTCCATTGATTTCAATACTAACACTATTCTAGAAACTTCTGAATTCACATATTATGATGAAAATAGCGTGTTAGCCCGATTTGAGCTAAGTTCCCTTCCTTATTTATGGAACGATTCTACTATATCTTCCACCTACGGACAACAAACTCCACTCCTTTTTATTGACATTACTCAAAGTGAAAGCACAACTATTGGTCAGAATATTCAAGACATGAAGCGTATGAGTAAGAATGTCTTTCTTTCTAGTATTAATTATCCTAACTGGGACGGACTTTCGATAATTCACGACCCTACATTCGAGGTGAGCTTTGGTGAGGGTGATATCATAGAATGGGCTGAAGAGACAGCCAAAATACTCCTCAAACCAGCTAGTTTGATACTAGCGGCAACAATAACATTACTGTTGGGACTAATTGCAATTAATAAGAGATTATTGAAGAAGAATTCTTAACTGATCTTAATCAAACACTCATTGAGCGTTTCCAATGAGTGATCAGTCACTATCGGAGATCTATGGAGTATTATCGCATGCATTTCGCCGTGATCTGATTCGATTTCTCCATAGATACGGCTATGCTTCTTTTACAGACCTAAAAGAAGAATATGGTCTTGGACCCGGTACTTTGTACTATCACCTCGGAAAAATGAAGCCATTTATCGCTCAAGATGACGAAAAAAGATATATACTGACAGAAAAGGGGAAAATGGCTGCAATAGTCTTAACTAAGACCGAAGAAGATGTTGAAACATTTCAACCCTCCCCTCAAACCGGTAACGTATTCGCCCAATTATTTTCCTTTGTAGTCCCATTAGGACCTTTTCGTAATCTACCTATTGGTGATTATCGTATCTATTTCGAAATCGGTTTAATACTAACTCTACAAGTTTTATTGACTGTTTATGCCGAAGTAGGCGTTATTCCCCTTTTTATAGATCAAAAACTCTATTATTCACCGCTAATTTGCATAGTCGAGGTAATTTTTTCATTTTTGATCATTTGGATGGGACTAGAAATCATACATGCTCTTACTCAGTCTGAGTTTAAATTTCACTTATCTCGTGAACTATTGATGATGATCCCATTTGCAATATTACCGTTGGTTTTCTTTCCAGTATTTTTCATGCTTTTCAGTGATCTTTCATTTCCGTTAATTCCGTCAGAAACAGTAACGTTGGGAATTCTCCTTATACTTCAACTCTGGACATTGGGATTATTGGGGAGAGCGATACAGGCGAGTAAATCAATACCTTATGATCGGGCCATTATTCCTGCATTAATTTTGGGCTATTTAACAACAATATTGGGGTTTGTTTTGTCGTTTTAAAATAAATAAGTATTTCATTGGAGCAAATGTGTTGAAATTCGTTTGTACATCTGACACACACGGAAAACATGATTTTTTAGAAATTCCAAGGGGAGATATCTTGGTCATGTCGGGTGATATAACAGATACTGGGCGTGAAGATGACCTTCAAAACTTCAATCAATACTTGAAGAGCTTACCTCATAAGTATAAAATTATCATAAACGGAAATCATGACGTATTTTACGAATTTGATCATGGATCAATGAAGCACATTTTAACAAACGCAATTTACCTAGAACATACAGAAATTAAAATAGAAGGAATTAGAATTTGGGGCTCTTCAAGGAATCCTAAGTGTATAAGAGAAATTTTAATCAGAAAAGGCCTAGATGTACATGCATTGGAAAGACACTGGGATTTGATTCCTACAGGTATCGACATTTTGATTACACATGATCCGCCGTTTGGTTCCGGTGATATCACAGCATATGGAATACACGCAGGCTCTCAAGAATTACTTGCTGCGATTAAACGAGTTAAACCAAGATATCATATTTTTGGACATATTCACGATAGTTATGGAATTAGTAGACTACATCATGATAATGCGGAAATTATCTGTGTTAATACGTCTGCAATTATCGGCTTCAGTGATAAGCTAAATCCTCCGATTGTATTTGAATTGTGAGTTAATCATGTTGAAAGATTAGACAATAATGATGATGAACATTAGAAACATAGGTCGCTGGATAGCCCCAAATTCCTAACTTCTTATTATCTTGGCACCATATTTGTTCTTGGCGAAGGGAAAAGAGTTCCGATAGTTTTCTAGCAAAATCCCATGCAATTGGTCGCATAGTTCCATCTACATCTCGCATATTCTGCATTATCACGACTAAATACCCTTTTTCCTTTAATATGGTTTTTACTTGTTTAAAAAGACGATATAGAGTTTGTAAATAATCTTCATATGATTGAATATTCCCAATATCTCGCGAATCATCACTATAGGTAAGTTGCAGTCCCTTACGTTTTCTTTCTTTGTGCTGTGAATCACTTCCTCCACGTGATTTGCCAAGCATATTCCAATAAGGAGGAGAAGTGATTACAAAATCAATTTGAGGAATCTTCCCTTTATAATGAGTGTTTAGGAGCCTTTCCAATTCAAGTGAATTGCCAATAATATAATCTTGGAAATAATTAGGCGAATTTTCAAAAGTCTTCAAGCGATCATTGGCGATTTCTGCAAATTCTAGATTAATATCTACGCCTATTGCATTTCTTTCTATTTTTTTACACGCTAATAGTGTGCTTCCTACCCCTACCATAGGATCAAGGACTGTTTCTGCTTTTTTAGTGAAGAATTCCACATAATGTTTTACGAGCTCCTCAGGAAACTTTCCTGGATGATTTAATTCTCCTTTAGTACGAGGGCGTGGATTTATAACAAACCAACTTCGGGTACGCTTTATCCATTCTTTTCCATCTAATTCATTCAAGCGTTTTTCATCCCTTATTGATTTCTTAACCTGTTTTTTGATGTTAGTCACTTCTAGGCGTCCTAGTAGATCTTAATGACTAAGATACATTTAAGGTTGAATAAGTCATTGAAAATTTGACATAGTATGACTTCCTCCTTTGTAATAGATCCTTCCCTTAGTGGCTGTTCTGGGGATATGTTCGTTTCTGCTTTGTTTGCGCTCCTCGAAAACCGTCAGTCACTACTTCAACGAGTCATCACTTCAATTCAAGAGATTTGTCCCTCTCTTAAAGTAAAATTCGAATTTGTTCAACGCAAGGGGCTTCGAGCATTACATACAATTGTAACTTACGACCCTCAGCAGAGATTCACTCCTCAAGCTTTATTAGACATAGTTCCTAAGTATATTGGAGCTTTAAATGGATCTAAAAAGGCTATAAATTATGGCAACAATGTAGTGACACAACTACTTGATGCTGAAGCACAAGTTCATGGAGTAGAATCTACCAAGGTTCATTTACATGAAACAGGTACGGTTGATACTGTATTTGACATCGTTGCAGCTGCTACGGCAATGGATCAATTGGGATTCTTTAATGACAACACAGTGATATGGTGCTTACCTATTCGAACTGGGGGTGGGACTGTAAATACCTCACATGGTCTTCTTCCAGTACCAGCGCCTGCGACTGCAGAGATCATAAAGACAAATAGATTGGTTGTCAAGGGCGGTCCTGAGCCAAAAGAGTTGCTAACTCCTACGGGTGCTGCTCTATTAGCTGCATTAAGTCCGAGCTTTGTACAGTTTCATCCACCAATACAAATTAATTCTATTGGGATTGGTACGGGAACTCTCGAACTAGAAAAAGCGGCTAATATTTTGAGGATTTTTCAAGGAATCTCTTCTACTTCTCCATCTGATGAGGTTGTTATGTTAGAAACCAATGTTGATGACGTTTCTCCTGAAATTTTGGGGAACTCCTTTGAGATTTTACTTACAGCAGGCGCCTTAGATGTGAGTATAACACCGTGTATTAGCAAAAAAAACCGCCCTGCATACATTGTGAGAGTTCTCTGTCCTCAAGAACTCCAAGATACGATGATTGCTAAAATTATGCGTGAATACGGGACACTGGGTGTTCGAGTTGCTCCTGGATGTCGAAAAACTGCAGAACGTGTAGAGAGATCAATTTCTCTTCAATTCCCAAATAACATGAAATTTACTGTAAGAGTGAAAATCTCGGAGTATATGGGAAATATTATTGATGTAAAACCTGAATTTGAGGATCTAAAGGAGATATCTCTGTCAACCAACAAATCTCTTCGGATGGTTGTTGATCACGTCCGATATATACTCCAACGAGATTATCCGGAATTTTACCATTAGTTGGGGAACTATTCATGTCTTCTGAAGATGAAGAAAAGATTTTGAAGCTCATTCAAAATAAACAAGGAATATCTGTCCCTCAAATCGTATTTGAACTTAAATTAGAGGAAAAAACTGTATGGCAAGCGGTTACTTCCTTATTAAAAGCCAAAAAAGTACAAACTGTATATCTACGTGATGCATTTTATTTCTTTAAGTCCCCTTTGACACAATGCCCCTATTGTGGCAAACTCTTTGCTACCACGCACGAAGTGAAGGAACATATCTTGGATCACCTCTTTGAAGATAAGGATTGACATCCTCCTCAGAAGGGGATTGAATTTTTCTTTTCAGACTTTAATATACTCTATTTCGAATGTAAAGATGTGAGTAATATGATACTAGAGAAATGCGATCAAAATCCTCTAACTCAGCTTCTGATAACATTAATTATGTTTTGGGGGGGCTTGAGCTTCTGGTTAGCATTTAATCTCTTGATCTTATTAGTTTGATAGACTGAAAAAATGTACTTTTTTAACTTTTTCTGGATTGGTTGGTTTTATAACCTTAGCTAATAAGAACAACCCAATTAAATAGATACCAGAGAAAAAAAAACCTTCAACAATAGCAGATACCGGTGATCCAGTACATTGAAGAGTTATATAACCACTGATCCCAAAAATAAAGTAAACCCACAAGAAATAACCAGGAGAAAGTGATTCTGGATGAATCATAGCTCCCTGATACACAAAAGAATAATCACCAATACTAGGCCAAGCAACTCCAAAACAGCTGAAGATGAGATACATATGGAGTAAAAGGCCAAACAAGCTTAATCTCGCTAGAATGGGGCTTGATAGGATAATGAAGAGCAAAAGAGCGAGGGCTCCTTTTAATGGCGCCGAGGCAATTTTCAGTGCGTCCCGTGTTGAATAAGCCTCAAGGGAAATATAAACGGAATCTTTTCCCCGTAATGGGGTCCAGAGGCTAATAGATGTATAATTTTTCTTTTTAACCGTTTTATCCTGCATACTCACCTTTTTCGCTGCATCAACATGGAGCCAGACATGCATATAACGGAAAGGAAGGGCAAGGAAAATCAGTAATTTCCTCAAGGGAGGTATAAAATGACAAATTAGCTGAATAAATACATAAGTAAGGAACATAGACAAAAAAAGATGTGGAAAACGAGTAAATCCCTTTAAGATGGTGCTGCGATACCACTGTAGCCCTTCTGCAAAAATAGAGGTTAGAATTGCTTCTAGTAAATTAACCACCTAGATTGTCTCCAAATTCCGAAATGAGCAATATTTTCCGATAACGAGGATGGCCACTATGGACAATGTAATGCCTTGCGCATTTGCATTCCTGTTTCACTTGAATTCGGCGATTTGTCGATGCAGGGAGTTTAGTTAAATCGATCTGGTGCTGTTTCCCACAAGTACAATCAATCATCAAAAAAGCGCGAGGTACATGTAAAAGTGGAATACCTTGATCAGTACTCGCTGTTTGAAGTGCTTTTGCCATTTATATCACTTCCTTGCAATTCTTTTGCTCTTTATCTATTGATGAGGTTCTTTCAGAAGGTAGATAAAAGAAGCGTTGGAAGATATTAGGAACATTTTCAGAAGTCTGAGTGAAAAGTGTTTGCATAGTAGATTCTGAAGCATTACTCTGTTTTGGAAGGAAAGATAAGAGATCCTTTGAATTTTCAAATAATATGACATCATTTACATTTATCTCCCCTTCTTCCATGTAATGTAATTGCTCCTTTCTGGTTAATCGTTTGATTTGACACTCACTTGCTTTTAGCACATCTGTGAAAAACCGTCTTTTTTCTTCAAGAGTTTTCAAGGCTTCAGAAATTTGGCTTTTATTGAGCCTACCAATTACTTTAAAGGATACCATGATTTGAGCAAGCAACAAAACACCCATAAATTCTTGTTTTAAGTCATCTTTGTCGAAAACAACCCGAACAATCCGCTTTTGAATTTTAATATCCCCCAACCGAACAATTTTCGATATTGTTTTAACATTACGTTCGTTGGTAGGTAATACACAGTACATTTCAGAGATACAAGCAGCTATAATTGTATGAGAAGTGGTATCAATCAGAAGGTGAAGGAGAACATGCTTTTTTTGAGGAATTTTGTATGTACGAATCTTCCAGGTAACATCTTGGAAAAAACAGTGCTCTTTCTGTTGTGTTTCATTCTTTGGGAAGAGAGAAATGATGTTTGTTTTGGGCGAAAAACGATCATCCTGGATTAATTCAGGATTGTTTGTAGATCTTACTTTGAACATTATTTTTCACTCAATCCCCCCATCTGTTTGTATATATAAAGCTCAGAAAAACATTAACTGCCACTTTTCAGGTGATTAAAAACTCTAGGGATGAGTGAAAGAACGAAAAGGTGCAGCACCTTGAATAGACTGATAAAACCATTAAACGGACTTATATTCCTATTCATAATTCTAATAATCAGTTTTATGGCTGGGGGAAGTGACTCTGTTGAAGCTGTTCTACAGAGTGATCAGCCTACTATAACGGAGATTTTTCCAGATAGAACTGAAATTCATACGTTTGATTCAGTAAGCTTTACAATCCATATATCTGCCAATGGGAATCCTGTTCCTAATGGGCATGTCACTGTAAGGGAATCCACAGACTATTTTTACGCTGTTTCTGGTGAAATAGTTGATGGAACAATTGTTCTCGAATGGGTGGCCCAACCTTGGACCCCCACGGGATGGTGTACCTTTATTGCTACATATGAAGGGACAATTGGATACGAACCTTCTTTAGCTACCACTGAAGTTAGTGTAGGCGATCCTGTACCTACTGGTGCATGGGAAACCGAGATAACAATCATACCTAACGTTACAATTGCTTGGCAGACCTCTTCTGTTACTTTTACGGTTTCTATTACGATCCTTGGGGGCGCTTTTCCCTTTTTCTCTGGAGGATACATCAGTCTTGTAGATAATACAGAAAATATTGTTCTTCAAATGCAGGATATAATTCCTCAAGCCACTGTTACCTATGTCACCAGTTTTACATTTAATATCCCCACCTGGTATTCTTCTGGGATCCATTTGATCGAAGCCCGTTATACAGGATCGCTTGAAGCCGACCACGCTCCCTCTAATGGGATATGTAATCTTCAGATACTTATTAATGGTTATTCGTTATCATTAAGCGCTAATACAACTGTATTGAATCGAGAAGAGGGTAATTTGCTTCTTAATGCCTTTATAGACGGTGATGACCCAACTGCTCACCAACTCACATTAAAAACGATCCAAAATAGTACACAAGTATTACTGGATGATACGACCGTTACTTCCCGCGACTACTCCTTTCTTTTTATGCCAGACTACTCGTACTTATTAGGAGACATTGAATTTGAGCTAACCCTCTTTTCTCCTTTAACAGGCGAGATTGTAGCTCAAGAAAGGCTTTTTGCGATAATTATTGATACAATATCAATTATCCATGAATTTAATGCGGATGAATATAGTGTAGGAGATATTGTTTATTTAACAACTTATTCTGTCGAGACCGATATGCCCACACGGTCTGTTCAGGCGAATATAACTGTTCGAGATCTAAGTATCCCATTAACATTAGGACCAAAGACTACTGATGCAAATGGTACAATACATTTTGAATGGCAGATTCCAGAAGGAACAGCAGGCGGAATACACCAGATTGAAATTGAAGTAACTTCACTCGAGCCCTATTGTACGGAAACGACTGTTTTTACCCAAATACCCGTACGGGGCGACATAGAATTCGCACTTACCTACCCTACTAGTATTCAGCGGGGTATGGACGCGGTTCTTAATTGTACCGTGTTATCCGACTCCGTAGTTATCAATGAAGGTATTTTAAACCTTTGTTATCAAAATAGTACCATAATATGGACGACTAACTTAGCTAATCCTGCAGATTATACATATTCTGTTTCATTAATGCATGATCTTGGACCTCTTACCCTCCTTTGGGAGTATGAAGGAACGGAAAATTATCATTCTGGCAATCAAAGTCTGTCACTAACGATCTTTTCGGAGCCTTATTTTGATGTTCTCATCCCGAACTGTACTAATGTTGTCCAAGGAAAGACTGTATGTATAAATGGACACTTATTAGACGAAACTGGACAAGGAGTGGCTGGTTTATTGGTAACATTGTGGGACAACGGGCAACTCTTTGCAACCCTCACTACAATGGAAAATGGTAGTTTTACTTATGATTATACTATCCCTCTCGATGCTACTATAGGCTTGCATGTGATTGAGGCTCAATTCGCAGGGGATTATTCCCAGTTCAGGTTGCCAGCAAATAATTCTGGCGCATGCACGCTTACTGTGCGCGTACCTCTTCACATGACAATGACAACTTCCCTTATAGGCGGAGAAACGACTTCAATCCAGATTGAAGGTACACCCTATGAGGAAATAGAACTAAGCTGGAGCCCATTGAATGCATCCCTACCCCCTTGGTACACTATTGGGATTCTAACTCTTGACCCCGATGGGCAAGGCAGTTGGGTTTGGGAGATTCCGAGTTTCAAGGGAAATATCTCTGTACGCGCCGCTAATCCAGTTGGAGATATGATATTTACAGAAGCCACTATACATGTCAAAGCGGAGGTAACTCTCACCAATTGGGTTAATGAAGCCGAAGTACAGACAAATGTACTCATTGAAGGTGAAGTTAGTGAGGAATATCGCTTATTTATAGATCATACAGCTATTTCAACTTGGGAATCCGCAGGTATATTTCAGCACATCGTAAATTTTCAAACACGAGGGCTTCATACATTCACAGTCCAAACCCGAGGTAATTACGTCTTAGCAGAAAATTTTACTTACGATATTACTGTTCTTGAACCGCTTAACGTTACTTTGGATTTACCTGCTTCCATTTATGCAGGTAGTGGGATAACTGGGCAGGTGACCGTTGAAGGTTTTTATGAAGGTCCTGTAATCGGTTTAACTGTTGAATTGTCAGTTGATGGTGGCGAACGAGTGGTTACAACAACATCAGCAGATGGAAAGGCCTTTTTCACCTTTTCACTCTCACCAGGAACGTATAATATCACCTGTGAAACCCAAGGACAAGCTAGTTATTATCGGGATGTGCAGGTCTTTCACACCCTTCTTGTTCGCAGTACAACTCAACTGACACTCTCTCATGCAGAATTGTATTACCATGAAAATTGTACAATAACTGCAGATGTACAAGATGAGCTGGGGGATCCTATTTTCCAAATTCCTGTAGAATTTATGATATCGGGAGACCAAGGAATTACGTGGACATCCTTGGGTACAAGTACGACAGATGATAACGGAAGAAGTTGGTTTTCATGGTTTAATAAACTCACACCTGGAATTTACCTGATAAAAGCTGCATATTCAGGTTCAATCTATTATGAGGCAATTTCGACTACGATCGAAGTGGAAATTCATAAAAATGAAATTTTTACTTCTTGGGGCTCATTAGAAAGCGAATATGAATCTAATATTATACTAAATGCGAGTTTGGCTACTCCTACGGGCACCGCTATCTCGGATCCACTAGATATGTCTTTAACTATCTTTTATAATAATCAATGGCTTCTACTTGCAACAGAAGAGTCTAACAATTCTGGAGTTGTACTTTTCTTCTTCGCATTAGACTTTCTACCAGGAAATTACACTGTTAAAATAGTCTTCAATGGAAATACGCACTATCAATCAGGATCTTGGCAAGGAGAACTCCTTGTTACTCAAAAACAAACTGTTGTCTCTCTCGAAGAGACTGAATTTCATACAACCTATGGAGAGCTGCAAAGTATCTCGGTTTCTATAACGACATTATCAGGAACGTCTTTGAAGGATATAGACGTGCATTTCTACGTCCAGAAAGAACAAACTACCTATTTTGACCATGTGAATAGGAGTAATAGTGAAGGACACACAACTTTCCAATTTCATACTCGCTTTCCTGAAGGTACCTATACACTCTATTTTGACTGTTATGGTAATATTACTTATGCAGCCTCTTCTATTAGTGCAGAACTTATCGTATCTAAAGGTACTGCATCTCTCGAGCCTAAAATAGATGATTCAATTATTGAATATGGCACAAACATCCGTTGGTGTGCATATGTATCAGATATTCAAGGAAAAGCCATTCCAAGGATACCAATTACCTTTTCAACCTCACTAACTGGCATCTATTGGGATATTTGGGGTACTGTTGAAACTAATGAATCAGGTTATGCAGTTTTAGAGATCCGTTGGCTTCAAGACGTCCAAAACCATTATGGTCCTCCAGGAGAATACACATTAAAGATTGTCATTGAAGATAATCCATATGTGGCTTCTAAACAAGACAAGCGTGCGATTTCAATCATTAAAACAGGCGTAACAATTTCTTTGGAAAGCTGTATAATTACTAAATCGAGTACTGCGATTATACAAGGCTCTTTGGTATCTAACACTGGTAACGCCATCCAAGATGCCCTAGTTATTCTTTCTTGGAATGGTACAGAAACAGAAGAATGGGAAGAGTTCTTAGTGGTAACCAGTACCGAATATGGCAGTTTTTATGCGGAAAAGAAAATAGCTCTGCCCAGTACATATAGTATCAAAGCTGAGTATCTTGGAGATACATATCATACAAAGAATGTTACTATGGGTATTTTAGATCTTGAAACTGGAGCAATTAATGATCCCAATATACTGATATCTACTTTTGATGCAGCTTTAGGTGAAAAAATCAACATTGAAATTTCCAAGCTTGACCCTACTTTTACCCCTAAGACGAAATTGATTATTCTAACAGAAAATTTCATCTATGAAGAAATATTAAATGTCTCTAATCCCTCATTAGCCGCAACAATATATCTTAATGAAAATTTTCCACTTGCTACTTATACAATATCGGTACAACTTCAATTAAACAATGGGACATGGATAATATATAATGATTTGGCTGTTTTTGTTATTTCTACCAATTCAGTACCCACATTAAATGTTAATTGGGATCGTCTAAGCCTTGATGATGGTGAAGTCGCAAATTACGCCATCACCGCGTTTGACAGCCTAGGAATAGGGGATATATCCATTATCAGACTAAATGAAACGATAACAGTTGATTTGGCAGCGAATAACACTGCAACTGGTGAATTACGCTTTCATGCACCAGGAACTTATTTAGTAGAAGTTATCGCTACGGATAAAGCAGGTGCGGCAAATATAAACAATTTCACCTTTGTTGTGAATGGAAAAGGCCCAGAATTCCTTAATATTTATCCTTCTAAGAATATTCTTGCTGAATTGCACTCACCTCTTTTATTAGAGGTTGAAATGCTTGTGACTGATTTGTCAGGGATTGAATCAGTAATTCTTTATGTGAATTCGACTGATTACTCTTTAACTTTTACAGACAGTGTATGGCATACTTCTGTTGAACTATCAGAGGGCACTTATTTTCTATGGTCGGTTGCTACTGACATTCATGGTATTGAAAGCAGATATGAGCTTGGTAAAATAACTCCCCGCTTGGATGAAACAACTTCATCTAATATTGGGGAATTAACCTCAAAAAGTTTACCTTCTGAATCAAAAGGTAATAGTTCTCCATCTTTATTAGTTGGAGCACTTGGATTTTCCTTAGTAATTCTTATGGGCAATTTTCTGGTTAATTGGCGAAGAAAGAAAATCATTTAAGAAACTGCATCCCAATTACTGTGATAAAAAATAAGAAAAATAGTATCTAGAAATTAAATTGATGTCTACAAGTTGAACTGGAACATTCCCAAACTTGAGAGTCTTCAGGAAGTCTGTCTGTATGATTCCAGCAAAAGGGACATAAAGGACGACCACAAAATTGACAAATTTCTAGGTTATTATCCAAAAGGTCCTCAGCTTTCTCATGTGAAGCTTGGAATGTGCTGGTCATTTCTACTTCAACTTACCTCAATTCTTTCAATTTTTAATAATCTAAAGATGATTTAATTGCTCTAAAAGCCCTAAAGAAGACCTGTACAAATCATGCGTCAATAATATCTATACAAATCCTTGAATTCGTATCAATTGCCTATAAGTAATTGGGAGAATGGCAAGTCCAGGTATCAGCTGTTTCAATGTTCCCAGCAATTCATGGTTTTTTTCTCTAAAAAATAAACCTAAATCATTACAGTGACTAGGCACTTTAATAGAAAACCTAAGAAATGTAGAATTGCCAATTTCTATAACTTGAAACCTAAATCGTGCTAAATCTAATATATTGGATAAGTTATAATCCTGAGGATAGTGTTTTACATGGTAAAAAATAAGTATTGAGTTCGGTTTATTACGATTAACCCATATTCCTTCTTTTAAAGCAAGTTCTGACTCCCAAAGAGGGGTATCTAAGCTAATTAAATCTTTATTTTTAGAAAAAAGAGCTTCACTTAGTATTCCAACTATCAATAGGAGGTTGAAGAGAATTAATGACTCCCAAAGAGTGTAACCGATATATTGTGCTCCGACTAATCCAAAAAGTGCTAGAAGAATATTTTTAACATTCATTTTAATCCTCTTCTGAAATTTCTTTAATAGAAAGAGATTGATTGGTAGAGGTCGCGTTTTTTCTGTGTTTATAGAACATAAAGAGAGGAATTACTAAACAAGCTATTCGAAGGAACTCTAGTATACTAAGCTGTACAGGAATAATATCATAAATAGGAGATTCCTCTTGTATATTTTCGTTAGAAGAAAGAGAAGCTAGAGCCGCAGTCATACCAATAGAGAATTTTAAGATATTGTTTTTCGTTTCAGTTGAAGGACGAAATCTTACTTCTAAGTTTAATTCTTCTCCTTTCTTTATATCTACAAAAACTACTTTATTTGGTTCATTTCTTGTATATGAACCGCTTTGAACAGAATTTTGATTTGTTGAAACGATAATAGAAACAGCTGAGAGAGGTAGATCTAAGGGAATAACTTCGAGTGAGAGTTGAAGGCGTATATTTTCAGGAATATGAGTAAAAATGCGTGTGTGTAAACTTCGTTCTAAGAGAATAGAAAGCGGTGGAATATACCACTGGCCTTCAGAAGCTTCTAAAGGGAGATAAATTTGTCCTGTAGTGGCTGATGTGATAGTTGGTGGGGTCAGTGTTTTTAACACTACCTTCTCTATAATAAAATCCCCTCGTGTTTGAAAAACGGAAGAGCACTCCACTTGGAAGGTCAGTTTCAAAAGATTAGAGAGATAGAAAATCGGACTGGATTCATTTAACTTAAGATTTAGGGTTGATCCAGCAAAAAAAGAATGAAATGCCGAATAGTTTTGAGTAGAATCCCAAAAGGTCTTCTTAGTGATAACACCATTTAGTGTCGCATTTATAATGACTTTTTCAATACAATTTTCAGAGGATTGACATTTTACCTCAATCAGATAGATTTCCCGCTTCTGAGATAACGTAAATGACCGCTCAAATTCAATGTATGACATATTGGAAAGTGAAAACGTGGTTTCTATCCCTAAATCAATAGTTTCTGTATCTATCGCAGCTTCGGTTCCTTGGACAGGCGGCAAGACAGATAAATGATAAAAAAACGCCAGAACGATCCCTATTATCCAAAAAAAGGGAAATAATCTATAATATGAAGTCAACTTCTATCATATTATCGCTTGCTTACCATTTAAAAATGTCAGAAGTCCTTTTTCAACAAATTTGACAATTCTTGATTCTCAACATCTAAGGTATTTTCCTTCAATTGCTGAATATCATTACTCAGTTACCCATAATCCCAAACTGAAGATTGTTTTCATTGTTTAAATTCAATAAGGATTAGAGAAGATATTTTAATGATTTTTGACTAGTCATTAATTGGAGGGAGGTGTCTGTCTCCGCTTTTAAAGGGTTAAATCACTTTTTGGATAGAAAGAGTGGCTTGGTTTAACATGGGACCAAAAAAGAAAGACCAAGATACATCTTCCTCATTAACTCAGGTGCTTGCTCGTGAGATGGGTTATACGCACACTTTACCACAAAATGAGGAAGAAAATAATATGAGAGAAGAGAGTGCTCCACAATTTGAAGAGCGTTCTTATGACTTAACTGGCATGAAACCGCTTCGTTGGCAACTGGGTAGCAAAATAGGTCGTCCTTCTAGCGCTAAGTATACATCCAGAGACTACACTAAGCTCAAACACCTTCATGAACGCATTTCTTCTAAAGAAAATAATCTTGCTTCCAAGACTTTTCAACGAAACCTTCGGTTTTCCTGTTTACTCGCGCAATGGTTCCCCGAATCCTTAATTGATCAAGCAATCGCTGAGCTTCATGCTACTGATCCATCTAAAGTCATGGCAGATGAAAAAGTTCTCTGCCGGATTCTTGGATATCTTGAAGCTTTACTACGAGTTTCTTGTCGTACTATCCCTTGGAAGACTCTTCAGGAAATAAATGAAGAATTAGGATTTAGTATAGATAAAAATAAGATAGCTGCAGCAAAATTCAAAGCAGTCCAGTGCGGCGCTTTCAAAAGTTTCTATAAAACTCGGGGGAATACGGATACCTTTGACGTCATTAGATTTCAAATAGGACGGTTGATTGCAGGATTAGAGGTAAGTCCACAGCAGAAGAAGAAAATTCTTGAATTTAGCCAATGGCTTTGTAAGTATTTAGAGCATAAAAAACAAATTCCTAAGGACCCTGAAATTTATGGACATGCTATTGTTGAGATAGCCTGTAAAAAAGTCTTACAAACCAGAAATCTCCACACAGTTCCTGATCCACGTCTGAAAAAGAAAGTTTCAACAGCAATTCATTATATTCGAAAGGAATGTAAAAGAAAGTAGTTAAAAATGAACTAATTTAGGAATTTCCTCAATATTCTTATTTTTTGGATCTTTAAAAGCACAGTATAAGGTGGGGAAACCGGAGATATGAAAAATTATGTTTACTACAAAAAATGATATTGTAAGAGCTACTAATTGGCGTTACCTTCTTCATTCTTACTCAAAACTAGTCAGACCTAGCGTAGTAATCATGGGGATTACCAATGCACTAGTCGGTATTTTTTATGCCGGACTAACGTGGAAATCCCTTTATCTTAGTGTAATCGCCCTAATCTCCATAGCTGCTATTGCAGCATTTTCCTATGGTTACAACCAACTAACCGACCTAGAAGAAGATCTGATTAATGCCCCCAAGAGACCTTTAGTGACAGGAGAATTATCTGTACGTGAATGTAAGATTTTTTTATCAATTATGCTAGGTATTAGCATCATTCCTCTACTATTATTTGGACGACTACTGGCATTATTACTCATGTTGGCAGGACCAGTATTTTCTGGTATCGTATATTCCCGATTTCGCATGAAGAGTTACATCATTAAGCCATTCTTTGTGGCTTATGGTTGGTCCTTCGTGCCTTTGATCAGTTATACTACTGTAAAAAACTCTGTATCACCAATTTTTCTAATTCTATTGCCCTTTTTCCTAACATTAATGTTCTTGACCACGACTATGGGGGATTTACGTGATGTTAAGGGGGACAAAGCAAACAATGTAAGATCATTACCAGTAGTATTCGGAATCTCCCCCACAGTAACAAACTTGCAGATTTATACGGTGATAAACTACAGTCTCCTTATTCTCGGGATCTTAGTTGGAATACTTCCCTTAGATAGTGTATTGGGGTTATATGGTGGATTTATGCTCTTTCGCTATCTCCGTACTCCCAAAATAATAACTCGACAAAGTGGGATGAAAAAGTCATTGGCTCGTTTTTCCTGGGTTACATCACTCGGTCTTGTGCTTGGACGAGTTACTGCCCTTTTGATAGCAAACTTGAGTCTTTTACTTTTATAAATTGAAGACTAAGTCCCATTTCTTTTTTAATAAGAAAAAAAAATTTTCCCTTTCAATCGACCATTTTTATCACTAGGACAATTACTTAAACTAAAACAAGTACCAAAAAGCTTTAGTCTACTTGTTTTTTCCGTGAAATGTTTTAAGCAGTTGATTCGCTACTGATGTATTGCCTTGTGTATAAAAAAGTGCAATCAAGGAAAGCAAGGTTGCTGCGTTATCCAAAGGAGTGGGAGAAGGAGAAATATTTGAGTCCATTTTCATCCTCATGAGGTTAATCTCCTGCTCCTTATAAGAGTCTGAAAATCAATGATGTCACTTTTATTTTTCAGATTATAATAAGCTGAAGCTTGTGTGATTGGTTGATAGGTTTTAGGTGAAGTCAGTGGCAATAACATCGGAAACTAATATTAATAACCCCTACTATCTAGAAGTGGGACAGAAAGAAGTTTTGTTTTGTTATACCAATGTCAATCAACAATATAGAGTGGAAAAAATCGAGTGTGAGGGAACAGTTTTATTCCGTTATCTTGTAGCTACAACTTACTGTGATTATGATGTCATTAAAACAGAGAGATTCTTTAGTAGTAGAGAGAAGGCATTTCTTCATTTAAAAAACACAATTAAGAGGGATATTTGTCTTTTTATAGAGTAATAGTAACCTCACAAAATCTAGAAGAAGCAACTAACGATGTTTTTTAACCCCTATTTTTGGACAAAGATGTTTTATTGCACACTGACTACATTTAGGACTGATTGGTGTGCAGATATTCTGCCCCCATGTCACTAGGAGCTTATTATAAATAATCCAGTATTTTTGGGGTAATTTTTTTCTCAGGGCAAACTCCGTTTTTTCTGGTGTTTTGGTTTCAACATAGGCGAATCTGTTCGATATCCGATGAACATGGGTATCTACACAGATTGCTGGTTTACCAAATGCCTCTCCAACCACTAAATTTGCTGTTTTACGCCCTACTCCCTTTAATTTTACCAAATCTTCAATTGTATCGGGTACTTGTGAACCGTGCTCTTCTATTAACATCTTTGCTGTTTTTTTCAAATAATCCGCTTTTTGTTTGTAGAAACCTATCGGATATATTAGTCCTTCAATTTTTTCCACCGGTAAATTTGCTAATTCTTCTGGTGTATTCGCTACTGCAAACAACTGCTTACTTACCTCTGCTGTAGTCGTATCTTTCGACCGGGCGCTCAAAATTGTCGCAATCAGGATGTGAAACGGTTCTCGTTTCTTTGCCATTGCTGAAACTATCGGTTCTACAAATCTCCCGATTTCATTTTTCAAGATCTCAATGACCTCATCAATTGGAAAGTCCGTTGTTCCTGCTTTTTTCTTGGGCATTGTGATTCCCACAGACGTCAATTTTAGTCGTTAAATAAGAAAGATGCAAATATTTGCAGAAAATGCATTAATAACATTGAAACAGGAAAATTTTGAGGTTTTAATTTTTACTAAGAGCGTTAAGAACTTAACTAAACCAGAAATGAAGGACACATTCATTATATAATAAATATAAATAAAGTCATATCCCTTTTTTTGCCCATTTTAACAATTTTTCATCCAAATAAAGATCTGTTTGTAGTTTCTCTAGTAAATTTAGAAAAGTTTTCTTGTTATCCATGTGTCCTTTTAGGTATAGAAGCTTTAGTAGACCAAGAGTACCAATAACTCTGATTTTTAACCTTTTTGCAGCCTTCCTTAAAGGTTTATCAGCAGCAGCTAATAAAGCATCGTTCTCAATGGCTAGTGATAACATAGATAAGTCTGCATCGCTAAGGGTTTTGGGAAGATTCTCTGAAGAAATAAGAGATTGGGGTAGAAGAATTTTGATCCACTTTGGTAATTCAGATTGTTCCCATTTTTGCGTATACTCAGCAACAACCAGTTTTGAAGTAACTATCTCTGAATTTATACCTTGTAGTAATTCTAAACAATCTAAATAAGTGAAAGCACTAAGTACACTGTTGTCTACAATCAGCATTAGATCACTTCAAATATTCTAATGCATCTTGTAGTTCTTTTTCCGCTTCTTCAACGGATTCAGGTCCACCATGGCGTAACAAACGCCTTTTCCGGAATTCTTTGAGGAAATCATCGATTTTTAAATTTGAAAGTGAAGCAGCTTTAGATAAAGTTATTTTTCCTAACTGATATAGTTCAAAAATTAATAATAATTGATTTTGTACCTCAAGTTCGTTTTTAGCAAGCCCTAATAACTCTGCTAGCTCCTGTGGAACACGAAGTTGTATATCGTCGCTCATAAAGGCACTTCTCAATTATAATAATTACAACAACTTAGAATAACTAACCTATTTTGTATTACTGAAAAAGCATTAAAAACTTAATTCAACCTTGGAAAGATAAAAAGTAGTCTAACAATCTCGTTTTCTGTGATGAAATTATAGAGCAATATGAAAGTGATTTTCCTTGTCAAAAATTCCTATTATTAGACTTTACAGGTAATATAACACCTTTGCTTCTTGTTTGTGCACCAACAGACCTTGGTTTGATTATAATCACCGTATATTCACCCCATGAAGATTTATGGACAGATAATTGTCGAAAAAGAGAAGAAGAAGAGTGAACAATATGAAATGTCTCAATTGCGGTCAGAGAGTTGTACCGAGCACAACTAATTTCAGGTTCAAATCCATTCCTCCAATTGAAATCCATTATTTAGAAGCTTATTCATGTCCTCAGTGCGGAGAGGTCTATCTAACACGATCGGCTATGAAAAAAATTGATTCGGTTGAACAAAAATTAAAGGAAGCCACAGAGATCCGATGGGAATCCATTGCTACATAAACAATATTTACTTAACCTGAAGTTTTTATAAGGCATGATGCTAGTGAGTGGAAAGAAGATTGGCAAGAAATTAAAGGTGTTTATTTCTTCTTTTTATCTTTCTTTTTATCTTTCTTTTTATCACCCTTAGTTTCTATCCTTCGAGGTCGAGTGCCTACTTCAGCTGTTCTTAGAGCGGGGTCTAAGCTTCCGACATCGAGAAAGTTTTTAACCCAAGAGCCTTCCTTTTCATCATAATAGAGGTGTTCACCAATTAAAAGATTACTAATTTCGGCTTTCATTTCTTTTTGGAAGATATTCCCCGCTGCCTCATCAATATCCTTCGGCCAGAGTTTAAAAATATAAAGCACAGATTGGGAAATGACGTCATCTCCGATGTCAGGTCGTTGGCTGAGAGATACTAGATAAATACCAAACTTACGCCCTTCCCGGCAAATCGATTTGACCCAAGGATGGAGTATTCCCCGATCATCTAACATATTTTGGGCTTCTTCGTTGATGATCACGATAGTTGCCTTAAATTCTCTTCTCATAGCTTTCTTCATTAATCGTGTTAACATTTGTTTAACAGTTTCATCATTAATCGCTGAATCAGGTGCATCTAACCATAGGCTAACAATACTACCAGGAACCATTTTTTCGAAGATCCAATCAATATTAGGTGCAAGTGTATCTTCGATCCGTTTACGAAGGGCCATATTAGCTGCGAAACCAATTGCATCAGCAGTTGACCCACCACCCATACTCATATCTCGCATTTCTAGGGCATCAAGGACATCTTCAATATTTACGAAATGTACGGGGATTTTAAGATCAGTTGCTTCCATATCCTTTGTCGCAAATTGAACAATAAAATCCGAAACCGCAGAATATTCCCGATGTCGATCAAATATAATTACCGCCCGATCCTTCTTCTTTGCTAAAAATTTCACCAAGCGTTTTGTATAGAAAGATTTACCACAACCAGTCTTTCCCAAGATCGCTACATGGGGAGAACCACCTTCCATTGCTCCTAACAGGGGAAAATGATTCTCAATGGATTTGAGATGAACGTCTTCCCAATGAGCAAGCTCGTGAATGGCAGTCCCCATCGCATCTACAGAACGTGTAAGGCCCTGAAAAAGCTCATCCACATTCTCAGTGCCAAAGACATTACCTTCTTGGCGCTGCATCGATTGCACAAACACATCGGATTCTTTAAGAATGTCATAAACGGCAAAACTATCGCCCTCTGCAAGACGATCCTTAAAAAACCGTATTTGTTCGTCAGTTAACCTTTCTGACACCTTATCAAGGAGTTGAAACACCATATGGGTGAAACGTTCACTAAATTCTGGATCCATTGGCATAATTCTCATCTCTAAAGTATAGATTGAAAATTATTAGCTATTTACTAAGTTTCTATCCAAATGAATTGAATTTCATATTAATTAATTGAATATTTTAGTTTTTAAACTTAGTATTAATAACTTTATTTTCTGATTTTGAAGTCATAACTTTAATTCTCAGAGCTTCTTTAATGAGCTCCTTTAATAAAATACTATAATTACCAACCAGTCACTAACCGATAATATCAATCAATAACTTCTTAAAATTCTTAACCAAATCGTTATTTACAAAACTAAACATATACTTAAACACCTGTTTCAATTTCTCTACTTAATAGTGTTAAGACATTACAGATTAGTACGTGTAAGAATGTTAAAGTTTGTAATATTGACATGATGTGATTCTCTGAGGGCTACTCACCAATAAGGGGATCAATTTCTCTAGATAAGAGAGAAAAAAACCTTAGGTTCGTTAGTTTGACCTACCTCATCAAATACATAATTAATTGGTGGAGAAATAATTAGTATAACTTGGCAACTTCCTGATGAAACTTGTTAATAGAATACAAGATAGGGGCAAGAAGAAATGATGAATAAGATAATAGCAAGCAAAAATTTACTCTCATTCAAAGGATTCAAAACACGATATGCCTTTAAGAGTTTTCCAACTTCTTCTCATCAAATACTAACTCTCCTCTTATTAAGCTTAGTTCTTGTAGGAGGTTTATCTCAAGTTTTTCGAATGAGAAGCCCAGAAGATTCACCTGTGCGAGAAATACAAGGCATTAAACAAAGCGATTTTCCAAATACAACAGATAAAATCATCTCTGATCCATCGTTGGAATTACCTAAAGAACTTCCCTTTTCGGGTTTTATCGAGAATAAGGGGCAAGTAGATGATAGCAGTATCTTATATTATTATTCCACTTCATCCATGAGCATTGGGTTTGGAATCTCTAGGATTACATTTGTAAGCACTGCTCAAAATGAAACATCGCCCATTTGCTTTTCTCTTACCTTCCCTGAAGCAACTCCAGTAACTCCCGAGGGGAAAGGCAAGAAAAGTCACCCCACGAATTTTTATTATGGCAACCTTCACCTGATGAATGTCCCCAGCTGGGAAGAGATTTGGTACTACGATTTGTATCCCCAAATTGATCTGCGGTATTATATGACCACAGAGGGGCTAAAATATGATTTTATTGTACAACCAGGGGGGAATCCCGCACACATTACTGTAAAGGTGAACGGAGAGATAACGCTGGAGGTACAGTCGCAAAAAGTGATAATAACAGCACTAAATCCCACCCAAACTGTAGCATTTCAAGATAGCCAGTTGCGGGTCTTCCAAGCGGATAAAATCCCTGTGTCAGCGCGATTTGTTTCTAAACACCATTCAACGCAGAGTTATGGATTTGCACTAAGTGAATACGATTCTAACCAACCTCTTATTATTGATCCGCGGTGGATCAGTTTTAGTACCTATTTGGGAGGAGGAAGTGATGATAGTGGTGTGGATATTGCAGTGGATAGTGAAGGGAATAGTTATATTGTAGGATGGACACAATCCACTGATTTCCCAACTGAAAACGCTTACAATGATACCTATGGTGGTAATTCAGATGTTTATGTAACGAAATTGAATGCGACTGGGAATGGTCTTTTATGGAGTACTTATCTTGGTGGATCTCAGTTTGATCAACCCCAGGCGATTACCATTGATACTAGTGGTAATTGCTACATTACTGGAGAAACAGAATCCTATGATTTTCCAACTCTAAATGCTTACGATTATAGTAAAAACTCGGCATTAGATACTTATCCTGATGTCTTTGTGAGTAAATTAGATGTAACCGGGGGCTTAGTTTATAGCACTTATTTAGGAGGAAATGACTATTCTCAACGAGGAATGGACATTGCAGTAGACATTGACGGCAATTGTAGTGTTATTGGAGCCACCAAGTCCAATGATTTCCCCACTTACAACGCCATCGATGATTCATTTGGTGGAGGTTTTGGTTATGATGCTTTTGTGACCAAGTTAAATGCAACTGGGAATGGGCTTGTATTCAGTACGTATTTGGGGGGACCGGATACTGATTACGGAGAAGGAATTGCGGTAGATACTGCAGGGAATGTGTATGTTATCGGAGTGACAGCATTCTCTGCTTTTCCAGTTCAAAATGCCTTTGATGATACACTTAATGGATCTAACGATGCATTTGTGACGAAAATGAATAACGTAGGGAACCTCGTGTATAGTACGTACTTGGGAGGGTCTAGTTTTGAATCCGGAGAATCAATAGCAGTCGATACTGCAGGGAATGCATATATTACTGGTATAACCGGTTCTTCTGATTTTCCCACCCAAAACGCCTTCGACGATTCACTTGATGAAAGTTTGGGTCGCGATGCGTTTGTCACAAAATTGAATGCAACGGGGAATGGCCTCAACTTTAGTACGTATCTTGGAGGATCGTTCTCTGAGCAATACTTAGATATAGCCATAGATAGTGCAGGAAACAGTTACGTCACTGGTCAAACCGGTTCTACTGATTTTCCCATGTACGATGCCTATCAATCTAATAAACAAGGAAGCACTGACGCATTTGTGACACATTTAAATGCGACCGGGAATGGGCTTGTGTTTTCTACGTATTTGGGAGGGTCTAATCTTTATGGTCCTCCATATAATGGACTTGACTCTGTAGGGGGGATTGCTGTGGATAATGCGGGAAATATCTATGTTACAGGTACCACTGAAACGTATGATTTTCCACTACGAAATGCGTTCCAAAGTACCCGAAAAGGAAATTGGGATGCGTTCGTGACAAAATTTGGTGCCACAAGTGATGACACTCTGCCAACGATTTCATCTATAGACCAGTCCCCTCTAACTAATGTTACCTATCATGATAATATAACTATTACAGCGAATGGTGTGGATGATGATCTCTCGGGAATCAAAGCCGTAACTCTCTACTACTCTCTCAATGGGGGTGGTTGGGGGACAGTTCCTATGAATGGGATACCTTATCAGGCGACTATAGGACCTTTTCCAAGTGAAACGATATTACGTTATTACGTTCAGGCTTCCGATTGGGCAACTAATACAGCTGTTCTTCCTGTAGGTGCGCCTGGCAATTATACGGAGGTGGAAATTGGTAGTAATTCACCGGTGCTCAGTCCGAAACCTATTGCTCTTAATGCGACCGAAGAAATACTGTTTCAGTACGACTTTAATGCTACATTCCATCTTTCGGAGAATTTCACTTGGACTTTAACAGGCAATACAACTTGGTTAGTGATAAATTCGACTTCTGGTATGATTAGTGGGCTGCCGAATCGTTCTCATCTCGGGGTGTGGAATGTAACTATTTTAGTAGAAGCTGATGTTGGAGAAACCACGATTTTTACTACTTTTCTAATAGTCAATATTATGGATATTGCTCCTGAATTTACCACCATGCCCTCTAGTTTGAATACCACCGAAATAACGGATTTCTACTACGATTTCAATGCCTCGATTGCTTTTCCCAGCAACCTGACGTGGACGCTTTCTGGGAATGCTACAACTTGGTTAGGCATTAATACAACCACAGGGATAATCATGGGTACTGCTAACTACTCTCATATTGGGATTTGGAATGTTACTGTCACCGTGATGGCTGAGGTTGGCTATCCCACTAATTATACGACATTCCTTACTGTAACAGAGTTATCTCTCCAGTTTGTAGAAGTAACACTTAGCCATCCCTACTTGCTATATGACATCATTCCACTCCAGGTACGAGTCGAAACGAATACTAGTTTAGCAATAGGGGGTATAGAGGTCGAATGGTGGTTGGATAATACCCTTCTCAACACAATTGCAACAAATTCCACGGGGTACAGCACCTGGCTCCTTCAACTCACCAGTTCTGGTACTCATCATGTGGAAGCGAAAGTCCCAGTCCGGGGATTGCAAGCAGACATCTATCTCCCTACAACAGCACTAGAATTTTGGTTTAATGGTCTAATTAATGAGACTCCATCTGTGTGGCTCGCCTTAGGCGATAACTATACGATTCACGGGCAGCTTGTCGATGATGCTGGTACTCCAGTGTCAGGTGTGGACTTGGCGTATGCTTTGAATGATATTTCGCTTTCTTCCCTAGAGACTGACAGTCATGGCTGGCTGAATACGACGCAACTCTTTCTAACAGCTGGAACCTACACGGTGACTATATTGAAAGATGGGATAGAACTATCGGGCGCAAACGATACTGTTGCTGAATTACTTATTTATGTGGTGACATCTTCACCAATGGTAACTGTCATTAGCCCCAGCACGACCACAACAGAAACAGTGATAGGACAGGCGGTAGCATTTGTGGGGTGGATCTATTTTAACGAAACTCCACCCATTGCAGTGACAGGGACCCGTGTGGGATTACTTGTGAACGGTACCCAGGTCGATTCCCAATTTAGTGATACCAATGGCTATCTTTACTTCAATTATGCCTTTGTCACTTCAGGAACTTTTAGAGTAGCGTTCTACTACAATGAACAAAACTGGGGCGAGATCTGGGTGACCGTAACCGCGGGGTATTATGCAAGCTGGACTGGACCATCGACTGTTAATGGAACGGTAGGACAAGCACTGGAGTTTACCATTTATGTCCTGTCTAACACTTCAACCTTCCATCGGAGTATAACATTGACTTTAAACGACGGTACCCCAGTAATTGGGGCTCAAGTCGATTGGTACATTAATGACGCCTATCAAAATAGTACCTACACAGGATCGGACGGACGGGCGAGTTTTAGCTACATCTTTGCCACACTTGGGTTCTATAAGATCTTAGCAAAGCATGAAGGGGTCATACTCGCAACATTCGACGTTAATATTGCTGAGGCGCCGAAAAAAGGGCTAGAGAAGTTTGTGGAAGAGAATGCTTCGTTAATAATCATCCTAATTGCGCTACTATTTCTCTTTGTGGTCATTGGGGCGGTGTCCCCAGCACGGAGACAAGTCACAAGATCAATTAGCCAAATAAAAACAGTTATCGGACGGAAGACGGTGTTTGGTCCCCGCTATTGTGCCCGGACGCTTACCAAGGAACTAGAAGAGAAATTCGGACAAGATGATTTACGTGAAGCAGCGTTAGATCCAGCAAAACAAGAAGCTATCCAACGTGAAGTGAGCGCTAAACTTACCCGGTTTCCTGAATTTATGACCAAAGCTGTGGACGAGAAGGTGGAATTCACCCAGAAAACCACAGAACTAATCATAAAACGGTACATAAAGTAAGAAGAATCTGAATTTTGTCTTAATTTCTCTTTTTAATTAGTTGGTCTAGACTATTGAGTAGAATTGCTTGTATAGATTATTGAGTAGACTAAATAAAGTAGATAGGATGACTTAATCTAAATTAGAGAATTAATTAATTCATAGGATAATGGTTAATTGTGTGAATACCGTACTCTTTAACGATTCAGATAAGGCTATATTTATTACAATTTTTAGTAAGAGGAGAAGACAAATGTTGGATGAACAAATAAAAAAGTTAACTTCAGAGGTTAAACTTCTAAATGAGCGAATTAGGCGATTAGAGAGACTTATAGAATCATTAATAGAAGATGAAATCGTAACTGAGGAAGAGTTAGCAGATCTAGAAGAAGTAGATCGAATTATTAAAAATAAGGAATTCGAGAAATTAGTAAGGATTAAATAAAATGCCCTATCGAGTTTATCTCACTCAAAAATCTTCTCAACAACTTGAATCTTTACCGAATGACATCCAACTTAGAATAAGAGAAAAGATTGAGGATTTAACAAATCCTTTTCATCCAAGCCGAAAGATAATCAGAGGAAGAGATAATACTTACAGAATTCGTGTTGGAAATTATAGAATTCTTTATACTATTTATCCAAAAGAAGAGATTGTTGTCATCACAAATCTAGATCATAGAAAAAAGGTATATAGAAAATAAAATTGCTCGAAGTTTTAGTATATCCAATTCTCAAAATATTCATTTGGGGCTATTGAAGCTTATTTATCCTTTAGCGGTATTTTTATTCATATTTAATATTGTTTGATCCAGCACTAAAGAGATATAACAAATAAGAAAATTAGTAATGCACGAGTGAAAAGTGGGATTTCGTAATGTTAAGTACAAAAATAACAGTTAGAAAACTCTTAAGAGCAAGTAAATTCCTCTTTCTAGGAAGTATAATCATTTTCTCACTTTATTCGCAATCATTATCCAATATTTTTCTATCATCTTCATTAATAGAGCCATATTCCGATGGTAATCCTGAGCCTGCTGCCCGAACCAATGATAACGCTGCTCAAACACTCATACATTCAGAAAGAATCACAACTAGCGATAGTCTTCAACTTATTGATTTTCAAGATACACGTCCTTTGGCTCAAAGTAACTTAGTATCTAAAAACAATGGCCGAACTCCGTCTTATATCGGTCATGCTCCCATTTCGATCAATGGCGATGCGGATTTCTTAGTTCAAAATGCGTCGGATCCATTCTGCTGGACCGGCGACGGCACGCTAGCAACTCCGTATATTATTGAAGATTTGAATATTACTTCAAGTAGTACTGATGCTTGTATTGCAATAACAAATATACAGAATATTCATTTCACTATAAAAAATTGTTGGCTTGATGGGAATCATGTGGGGACTTACGCTATCTATTTAACGGACATAGCGACTCTGACAATAATTACAAATAATATCATTCAAAATGCAACTAACCGCTATATTGAAGTGTGGGATTCTAGCGGTTGCATTATTAGCAATAATTCCCTATTAAAGCTAGGAGCGGGAAATGAGAATAATGATGGGGTATATATATACAATGGTACTGTCAATGGTGCTTTCATTAAGATTTATGATAATTATTTCTATGCTTCTACTAGCAGTGCTATAGACGCGATAACTCTATATTATTGTAATAATAACACTATTGTGAATAATACTATTACAGGAAGTGAGACCGCCCTTTATGAATGCGGGATACACTTTTTTTATAGTAATAATACTTTAATAGAAAAAAATCACCTGAATAAAACATATGAGGGAATATGGGCAGAAGGTCCATCTTATAACATAACTATTCATGCAAATTCCATTCAAGACACGCCAAGGGGGATTGATTTTGAATACATGTGGGGAATTTGCAGTGTATGGGAAAATACAATCAATAATTCGGCGCAGGAAGGTGTAGTAATAAGTAGACCAGACCAGATGAAAGCTCTTGACTTTAGAGATAATATTATTAGTAATTGCGCTACTGGTTTTATAACAAGCGGTTCAAATCATACCATTTGGAATAACACGCTACTCAATAACGACTACGGCATATATCTCGACACCGATGCAGATAACGTCACTATATGGGCTAATCATTTTTTGAATAGTGCTACTTCTCATGGGTACGATACCAGTAGTGCAGAGACAAATTTCTGGGACAATGGCACCCATGGGAATTGGTGGGACGACTATTATAGCGCAGATTGGAATGAGGATGGGATCGGCGATACACCCTACACTATTGCGGGTGGGACAGGCGTACAAGACCGATTTCCGATAGGGAAACTGGGATATTATGTGTCCCACGCTCCTATTTTCATTGACGGAGATGCGGATTTCCTGGTTCAAAATGCGTCGGATCCGTTTTGTTGGGCAGGAAATGGCACACTTGCCAATCCGTATATTATAGAACGCTTAAATATCACTTTAACCGCTGTACCAAGCCTTCCTGGAGTGAGTATTTATACTGGCATTATCCAGCTCCATAACCTCATAGATGTGCATGTAAGCATTCAAAATTGTTGGTTAAACGGCAAAAATATGTATATTATAAACGATAATAGACCAGGTGGTATATTATTAAGCAATATTACCTCACAAAATATAATTCAGAATAATATTATCCAAAATACGTTCGGACATAGTATCTACACCTATAACTGTCCTGGGAGCAGTCGTATTGCTCATAATAACTGTACACAAACTCATAGTAATGCAATGGGAAATGGTATTAATATTAAATACGATAATCTATTCCAATCGGAGATTTATGGCCGCTATATAATTAACGATAACTATATTTCTGGCATACGTTTGGACGCAATAACTTTACTGACATACAACCTGCAACGCTATCCAAATCCAGTTGGTAATATTACTATCGCGAACAATACTATAGTAGATTGTGATCAGGGGGGTATATTGAATTGGGGATGTGCAAATTTACTAATAAAAAACAATACTCTTATCGATATTACTTCCAACGCGATTTCTAGTTCGGGGCATTCTCAAAACTCAACGATTATAAATAATTTCATTGATACAGTGCATGGTTACAGTACATCACCTGGTATCTCACTTACTGCTCCTGACTGGATGATTAATCCCCCTCCATATTATATAAGGAATTATACCGTTTGGGGAAATTCGATCATGAATAGGGGAAAGGGTGTATGGATTGGATGTGATATTTATGATTCTATTATAGGGAATAATAGGATCATTAACTGTACCGATGGTATATATGATCAAGCAGCTCCCTGGGACAACTACAGTAAAAATATCACGTTTTGTGGGAATAGGATCACTAATTGCACTAATAATGGTATGTTTCTCGAAAAAAGCGACCGCTATTCAGTGTATAACAATACCTTTACAAATAATACCTATGGCATTTATATTGATACAGCCACAGGTAATTGTTTCCTATGGAATAATACTTTCATAAATAACGCTGTTTCTAATGCCTATGATGCGAATGGGACTAATTTTTGGGATAATGGTACCCATGGGAATTGGTGGGATGACTATAAAGGAGTGGATCTTAATGGCGATGGAATTGGCGACATCCCCTACAATATATCTGGTGGGGTGGGCGCCCAAGACCGTTATCCTCGCGTGGAAAAAGATGAAACGCCCCCAACCATTGATCATCCCGAAGATATCTTTCTTGAACTAGGGATTACGGGATGGAATCTGACGTGGTATCCCAACGATACTCATCCGTATTGGTACAAACTTTTCCTAAATGGCACTATTCTTGATGATACTCTTCTACATAACACTACATGGTCAGGCGAGGCTATCAATATCACCTTGGATGGATATGAGATAGGTTTCTACAATTTTACCATTGTGGTGTATGATAACAATTACAATTGGATAAGTGATACTGTGTGGATGACTGTGCTGGCACCACTTCCACCAGAATTGGAACCACCTGAAGACTTTGCCTTTAAGGCTAATACTACAGGTAATTTCCTTATTTGGAATTGTAGTGACGTAAGTCCCCTCAATTATTCTCTTTATGAGAATGAATCTGTTTTTCTCGAGGGCGAGTGGAACGGCAGTGATTTGATTTTTAATATCTCTGCATTTGAAGTAGGAGTCTATAATTTTACGCTGGTGCTTTATGACCAATTAGACCTCTCAACCAATGGTTCTATCTGGGTGAAAGTGATTCCTCTCGACATTACAACACTCCCGACTAGTTTAAATGCTACAGAAGGCAGTCCATTCTTCTATGACTTTAATGCCTCAGCTCCCTTATCACAGACTCTTACATGGTCTCTCGCTGGTAATTGCACCGCGTGGTTAACCATTAATGACAGTACAGGAGAAGTTACTGGGACTCCCCCGTATGTTTCCGCAGGTATGTGGAATCTCACAGTTAATGTAACCGATGAGAATGTAGTGTCGGATATTTATACCGTCTTTCTTACCGTTGAGCCTATTCCGCTTGTCTTTACCGAAGTAACCCCTAGTCAGCCTGCCTTGTTATATGACATCATTGATTTTACGGCACGAGTTGTAACGAATACCAGTGTCCCCGCTGAGGATGTTGCAGTGGAATGGTGGCTGGATGGGATACTTTTAGGATCCGCTATAACAAATTCAACAGGATACTCTAGCTGGACCCTTCAGCTTAATACATCGGGTACCCACCAAGTCGAAGTGAAAGTATCTACACGGTTATACACGGACATCTATCTGCCAACAACAGGTTTGGAGTTTTGGTTCAATGGTAACGCCACTGATCCAGCGCCAGTGTGGCTCACCTTAGGTGATGAGTACACTATTAGTGGGCAACTTGTTGATGAAGACGGAAATCCTATTCCTGATGTGGAATTAACCTTTATTATGAACAATATTTCGCTTTCTTCCCTTCAGACCGATCCCAACGGATGGATGAATAGTACCCAAGCGTTTCTGACCGTAGATACCTATAAAGTCACTGTTCTTAAAAATGGAATAGAATTATCTACAGGAGAAAACGTAGCTAAATTATTTGTGCATGTGGTAACATCATCACCGATAGTGTCGGTCATTAGCCCTACGACGGGGACTGCGGAGTCAGTGATAGGACAACCTGTCTCCTTCGTAGGCTGGGTCTATTTTAACGAAACACCTCCCATTGCAGTCGCGGGTGTGCGTATGGGGTTATTAGTAAATGGAACACAAGTCGATTCCTTATTCTCGGACTCGAATGGGTACGTCTACTTCAATTATGCCTTTGTCGATTCAGGCATCTACCGAGTAGCGTTTTATTACAACGAACAAAGCTGGGGCGATATCTGGGTAACCGTAACTGCGGGATATTTTGTGAGCTGGACTGGTCCACCAACTGTGAATGGTACCGCGGGTCAAGAACTAGAATTTACCATTTATGTCCTGTCTAACACATCAGCTATCCGCCGGAGTGTAACTTTAATCTTAAACAACGGTACCCCTGTGATTGGTGCTGAAATTGAGTGGTACATCAATGATGCGTACCAAAATAGTACCATCACTGGAGCGGATGGACGGGCGAGTTTTAAGTATATCTTTGCCACAATTGGGTTTTATCGGGTAGTAGCCCAACATGAAGGGCAAACGCTGACCACCTTTGAAGTATTTATTTCCGAGGCACCAAAGGACTGGCTGGAAAAGTTCTTAGAAGATAATACCTTTCTATTTCTCGTTTTAATGGTAATAATAGTTTGTTTCATGGTCATTGGGGCGATTCCTCCAGCACGGCGGCAGGTTGCTAAGTCTTATAGAAAAGTCAAAACCCTTGTAGGACGGAAGACAATCTTTGGCCCCCGTTACTGTGCTCGCGCTCTAACAGCGGAACTGGAAGAAAAGTTCGGGCGAGAAGAATTGCAAGAAGCAGCAATAGGTCCAGCAAAACAAGAAGCTATTAAACGTGAAATTAGCGCTAAACTCACCCGGTTTCCCGAATTTATGACCAAAGCTGTAGGCGAAAAAGTCGAGTTTACCCAGAAAACCACGGAACTGATCCTGAAACGCTATAAGAAATAATCAATGGAACTGAAATTGTTTGGTTGATTTGATAGTATTAAATATAAGAATAAATGGGATGAAATTATGGATGTCTCTAAACAAGATATTGATCTCTCAATATTACCAGAAGCAGCAAGAAAAGAACTTGTTGACTTTTATCAATTTTTAGTACAAAAATATGGAACCAAAAAACAACATAAATCTAATAGATTTGATAAGTTCCTTTCTAATCCCATAAAGGTAAACAAGATTAATATTCCTTCAAGGGATGAACTGCATGAACGATAAATTATTTATAGATACAAATATATTTGTTTATGCGACCTTAGAAGATTCCAACAATAGAGAAAAACGCCATAAAATTACTATCTTTCTTCAAAATATCTCAGATGAGATTATAATAAGTACTCAAATTATTAATGAATTTTATTCAGCAATGCTAAAAAATAAAGTCTCGAATGATGAGATTCAAGAAAAGATAAATGAACTATTACCCACAGTAAATGTAGTTTTGGTCAAGCTTGATACTATTCGATCTGCATGGCATATTAAGAGAGAATATAAACTATCTTATTGGGATAGTTTAATCATTGCATCAGCATTAGAGTCAGAGTGTAAAATTTTGTATTCTGAAGATATGCAGCATAATTTAATAATAGAAAACCAATTAAAAATCATTAATCCATTTAAAAAAGAATTTTAGTAATTGGCTCAATTTTAAAGATTAAAGCTTCTAAATAAATAATTAAAATAATGCTAAATACACCCGGTTTCCCGAATTTATGACCAAAGCTGTGAACGAGAAAGTCGAGTTCACTGAGAAAACCATGGAACTCATTCTTAAACGGTACAAAAAGTAAGAGTTAAAATGAAATTAAGATAACCATTGCTGCTCTACACTTCCCGACCCACCTTTTCCAACTTAATAATCTTTTTAAAATTCTTCACAGTCACCTTCCGTAATTAACCGTTGTTTTATTTTTGCTAGTCCATATTGTTGCTCAATTTCTTCCCATTCATGTTGAATTTCTTCTTCAATTGCGGTAGGATCTTGTAAAATCTTCCAAGATAGATAGGAAACAATTTTTTCACGATTCGGTGAACATTTTTGGATTGAATGAAGCAATTCATGGAAAAGAATTTCCTGCTTATTAGAACATTCATCTACAATCCAAATTTCCTGTGTCGAGGAAAAATATTTTCCACAGATATACAGTAAGGTATAATCAAAATATTTCCTTTCTTGTTCTTGTAATCGCTGGTAGTATTCATGTTGATGTATCCGTTGTTGTAGTTCTTTCCTAGTGCAGAGAAAGGCGGGACAGGAAGGGGTGATCTTAAATTCTTGATATATGAGGGTGGCAAGTTTACGTGCTATTTGATCGATTTTGTGACTGGTCCACGGCATTATTTGTGTCTTCCTCCTCATAGCGATCTATTGAATGTGAAATTAATGAGGAAAGTTTAGTACTAAAATGACGTTCTAAAATAGGCCCCCATTTAGTAGTTAGAAGATAAATTTGTTTGGTAACTTCAGTGGGAGAGTCTCTTTCCAGACTGTTCGTGATTCGATGAAGCTCTTGACCAATTATTTGAACAAGAAGTTGTTCATAAGCGTCACTAAGGCTTTGGGTAAATGGATTTGGAACTAATGAATAAACTCCTCGTTTTACACGCCGGATTACCCCAATTCCTTCTAATTGTTTTAAACCTCTATAGATTTGATTTTCACTGTATCCTGTCTTTTCAATTAAGTCAGAAATATTCAAAGTTTTCCAGCAAATCAATATTCGTAGAATAGTTTGGACATTTGGTGAGCCTAGACTTTTATCTATTTGTTTAAATGATTCGTCGATAGTTAACATTGATATTCCTATTTTTACGAATGATTTCTACTTTTATAAACTATCGTATTTCATAGGATTTTCTTCCATTTTATGAGAAAATATTTGTCACAAGTAACAGTCTTTTCTCTCTTTTAATACGAAATCCTTACACGGTACAAAAAGTAAGAGAATTCATCACACACAAAGTAGGATGGGAAAAGTAGGATTTTCTTCATTTGTGGAAGTCAAGAAGATGAAGAAATTACTCATTAAATAAATCTATTAAATGAAAGATTCTTTTCACCATAATAGCGATCTTACTAAGAAGTGTCTTTATGAGTGACGATATACAGCTTCGTGTTCCACAGGAGCTAGCAGAATTATTAGGACTTACTAAAAATGAATTAGAGATACAAAATCAATTATTACTAATTTTTGAACTATACCAGCTGGAAAAATCACCCTATCTAAGGCTGCTTCACTATCAAATTTAAAAATTGATGAATTTCTTAAAGAATTCCGAAAAAGACGTTTACTACGCCATGGTGGCCCCGAATCTACTGAAGAAGCGGAAAAAGAACTACATGACGCATTGGAAAAAAGCTTTATAGAAAATAAACTCGCTTCATGATAGAGATAAAAAACGAACTGATAATTAAACGCTTTAAACGAGTTCATGAGCAAATCCGTGGACGAGAAAGTCGAATTTACCCAGAAAACCACAGAATTGATTCTGAAACGTTATAAGAAATAATCAACATAACTCAATGGTGAGTCTGATTTCATCAGCTGGATTTTAGATATTATAATTGCAGATTGATTAATATTGGAAGACTGAACTTAATAATGTTTGAGTGTTATTCTTATCTAGTCCTCTGAGGGGTCTAAATGAAAAGTAAATTGATAAATTTCTTCAAATATTCTTCTCGCTCATTAGTTTTCTTAATTGTAACCGTTCTTCTTCTAGGAAGTCTTTCTCCGATCTTTTTTATGAGAACTACCTCGAGTTCTTACGCCAATGATTCCACGAATCCGAAAAAACCAGCACTTCCTAGTGAAATAGAAAAAACACTTTTTAAACCATCCATAGAACTCCCGTCTAAGCTGCCATTTTCAGGATTTATCGAAAATAAAGGCCAAGTAGATGATCCCAAGATCTTGTATTATTATTCCGACTCGGAGATGAGTGTGGGGTTTGGAATATCCAAGATTACGTTTGTAAGCATATCCCAAAACGATCCATCAGGAACAAGCTTTTCCCTAACGTTCCCTGACGCAACTTTGGTCACTCCCGTAGGGAAAGGGAAGAAAAGTCACCCTACAAACTATTTTTATGGAGATCTGCACATCGAGAATGTCCCCAGCTGGGAAGAAGTGTGGTACTATGATTTGTACCCCCAGATTGATCTGCGGTATTATATGACCACCGAAGGTCTGAAATATGAATTTATTGTACGACCGGGGGGGAATCCAGCCCAAATCACTGTGAAGGTGAATGGGGCGGTGACACTGGATGTGCAGGCTCAGATAGTAACAATAAACGCACACGATCCCATACATACAATAAAATTTCAAGATACCCATCTACGAGTCTTTCAAGCGGATAAAACACCAGTTAATGCACATTTCATCTCAAAAAATCCCACAGCTTATGGCTTTTATCTAGAAAATATTGATCCAACCCAGCCCCTCATTATTGACCCACAGTGGCTCTTATTTAGCACATATCTCGGGGGTTCTGGTAGCGAAACGTATCATATAGATCCTTCTATTGCCGTAGATGGTGCAGGAAACAGTTATATTAGTGGTACGACAACCTCTACTAATTTTCCCACCTACAACGCCTATAACGATACATATGGAGGAGCGGGAGATGTGTTTGTGACAGTATTCAATGCTACAGGGACGGGACTCTTGTATAGTACCTATTTGGGGGGCTCAAATGATGACTATGGGTATGGGATTGTCCTAGATACCGATAACAATTGTTACATTACTGGATATACTCGATCAGATGATTTTCCAACCACTCCTAATGCATATAACCGTACATATAGTGGTGGATATTCAGATGCATTTGTGACGCAGTTGAATGCATCTGGGAACGGGCTTGTGTATAGCACGTATTTAGGAGGATCAGATTGGGAAGAAAGTTATGATCTTTCGGTAGATAGTGATGGAAATTGTTACATTACGAGATGGACTGATTCCACGGATTTTCCCACCGCTAACGCCTTAAATGACACATTTAATGGATATACTGACGTGTTTGTGACGAAATTGAATGCCAATGGAACCGAACTCGTGTATAGTACCTATCTAGGGGGCGATGATGAGGAGAAAAATTGGGGAGGAATTGCTGTAGATACTGAGGGCAATTGTTACATTACGGGATGGACTGATTCCTATGATTTTCCAACCACTCCTAACGCATATGACCGCACATATAATGGTGGACTTTCAGAAGTGTTTATGACGCAGTTGAATGCGTCCGGGAACGGGCTTGTGTATAGCACGTATTTAGGGGGATGGGCTGAGGAAGAAGCTTTTGATCTTGCCCTAGATACCGAGGGCAATTGTTACATTACGGGACAAACTTATTCAGATGATTTTCCCATCGTTAACGCCTTCAATGATACATACAGTGACGATGGCGACGTTTTTGTTACTAAAATCAACATTACTGGGAATGTTGTGTTTAGTACCTTTGTTGGGGGTTCAGACGACGAATATGGTTATGGAATTGAGGTAGATAGTGCAGGAAATAGTTATATTACGGGGTGGACTTGGTCCGATGATTTCCCTACATATAAGTCCTACCAAAGTTACCGAAAGGGGTCTCTGGATGGATTTGTGACAGTACTGAATGCCACGGGGACAGGCCTCATGTATAGTACGTATTTAGGAGGTTCAAACCACGAAGAAAGTGCAGGAATCGCCGTAGATGCCGAGGGTAATTGTTACATTACTGGATATACTCTATCAGATGATTTCCCCACCCTAAACGCTTACCAAAGTACCTATAATGGAAGTAGTGATGCATTCGTGACTAAATTAAGTGCAATAAGCGATGATGTTTCCCCCACGATTTCCTCCGTAACCCAGTCACCAGCTTCCGTTAATATTACCAACCTTGATACTATGACTATTATGGCAAATGTAACCGATGATCTCGCAGATGTCCAAAATGTCACACTCTATTATAAGGTCAATGAGAGTGATAAAATCAATGACAGTACTTGGCAGACCATCTCTATGAATGGGACGCCCTATCAAGTGACTATAGGTCCCTTTCTTGGGAATTTGACGCTGTGGTATTATATCCAGGCATTCGATTGGGCAAATAATCAAGCTGTCAATCCGATCGGCGCCCCTGCGAATTATACAGAGATTTTTATTAATTATGCCCCGGAGATAACTACGACTCCTTCAGCCTTGAATGTCACCGAAGGAATACTCTTTCAGTATGATTTTAATGCTACATTCCCACTTTCCGAGAATTTTACCTGGACTTTATCTGGTAACTGCACAACTTGGTTGGCTATTAATTCAACATCGGGTGAGGTAAGTGGAATACCTTCTCATTCGCAAATAGGGGTATGGAATGTCACGGTTATAGTAGAAGCAGATGTTGGGGTTCCGTCGAATTATACGACTTTTCTCACTGTTGAACTGATGGACATTACCCCCGAACTCACCACCATGCCCCCGAGTTTGAATACCACCGAAATAATGGATTTCTACTACGATTTCAATGCGACTATCGCCTATCCCAGCAACCTGACGTGGACGCTTGCCGGTAATAGTACAGCTTGGTTAACTATGAATTCCACCTCAGGATTAATCACTGGTTTTGCCAACTACTCTTTGATTGGCGTGTGGAATATCACCATCACCGTGACCGCAGAAGTTGGTCATCCCACGACGTATACCACCTTTCTTACCGTAACAGAACTAACTCTCCAGTTCACAGATGTAACCCCTAATCAAGATGCTTTATTATATGATGTTATTTTACTTTTCGTAAGGGTGGAAACGAATACCAGTATCGCAGTGGAGGATATAGAGGTTGAATGGTGGTTGGATGATATTTTACTAAACACAACTGCAACGAATGCCACGGGGTACAGCACCTATCTCCTTCAACTCACCAGTTCGGGCACCCGTCATGTAGAAGCGAAAGTACCAGTGAGAGGTCTACAAGCGAACATCTATCTCCCCACAACAGGCCTGGAGTTTTGGTTCAACGGTGAAGATTTGGAACCCACCCCTGTCTATCTCACCTTAGGCGATAACTATACACTTAATGGCCAACTGGTCGATGACGACGGTAAGGCAGTTCCAGATGTAGACTTGGTGTATATGTTGAACAGTGCTTCTCTGTCTTCTCTGCGAACCGATGCTAATGGTTGGGCGAATACGACGGAATTCTTTGTGACAGCTGCCACCATTACAGTAACTGTGCTGAAAGATGGAATGGAATTAACAAGAAACAACAGTGTTGCGCAATTACTAATTTATGTGATTGCTTCATATCCAGTAGTAACCGTTATCAGTCCTACCATGGCAATCACCGAAACGGTGATAAGAAAACCCGTATCATTTGTTGGGTGGATTTATTATAACGAAACCCCACCCATTGCGACACCAAGAGCCCGTGTGGGGTTGTTAGTGAATGGGACGCAAGTGGATTCCCAATTTTCGGACGCGAATGGTTATCTCTATTTCGATTATGCTTTTATCAATTCAGGAACCTATCGGGTGGCATTTTACTACAATGAGACTAGCTGGGGGGAGATCTGGGTAACTGTGACCGCGGGGTATTATGCAAGTTGGACGGGTCCATCCACTGTGAATGGAACGGTAGGAAAAGCAGTAGAATTTACCATTTATCTCCTGTCCAACACTTCGACCTTCCATCGAAGTATAACGTTGATATTAAACGACGGAACCCCTGTAATCGGGGCTCAAGTCGATTGGTATATCAATGACGCCTATCAAAATAGTACCGTCACCGGAACGGATGGTCGAACGAGTTTTAGTTACATCTTTGCTACCCTAGGCTTTTACGAGGTCGTAGCGAAACATGAAGGAGTTACTCTCGCCACCTTCAACGTTAACATTGCTGAGGCGCCCAAAAAAGGCTTAGAAAAGTTTGTGGAAGAAAATACGGCGCTATTGACCGTCCTAGGGGTGTTATTACTCCTCTTTGTGGTCATTGGGATAGTTCCCCAAGCACGACGACAAGTCTCTAAGCCACTTAGCAAAGTAAAAACCCTTATCGGACGGAAGACGGTATTTGGACCCCGCTACTGTGCCCGGACGCTTACTCAGGAGTTAGAAGAAAAGTTTGGACGAGAAGAGTTACATGAAGCAGCAATAGATTCTGCCAAACAAGACGCGATTAAACGGGAAGTGAGTGCCAAACTCACCCGGTTTTCTGAATTTATGACCAAAACTGTGGACGAAAAAGTCGAGTTCACCCAGAAAACCACAGACCTTATCCTTAAACGGTATAAGAAATAACCAATATAACTTAATAGTATGTTTGATTTCATCAGCTGGATTCTTAGATATTGTAGATATTCTATTGTAGATTAATTAATAAAAGAAAATTACTTAGCAATTAATGTGCAATATTCTTATCTCTTCTTCTGAGGGGTCTAAATGAGAAGTAAATTGATGAATTTCTTCAAATATTCTTCCTACTCATTAGTTTTCTTAATTGTAACTGTTCTTCTTCTAGGAAGTTTTTCTCCAGCCTTTTCTATGAGGACTACCGCGAGTTCTTACGCCAAGGATGCCACGAATCCGCAAAAACCAGAACTCCCTAGTGAAATAGAAAAAGAACTCTTTAAATCATCCATAGAACTCCCGTCTAAGCTACCATTTTCAGGGTTTGTCGAGAACAAGGGTCAAATAGAGGATCCCAAGATCCTGTATTATTATTCCAGCGCGGAGATGAGCGTGGGGTTCGGAAATTCTAAGATCATATTTGTAAGCAGATCCCAAAACGATAAATCAAGAACTAGCTTCTTTCTAACGTTTCCTGAAGCAACACGAGTCACACCTGTTGGAAAAATAATGAAAAGCCCCTCAACGAACTACTTTTACGGTTCTCTTCACCTCACGAATGTGCCCAGTTGGGGTGAAATCTGGTACTACGACTTATATCCGCAGATTGATCTGCGATATTATATGACCACAAAGGGGTTGAAATATGAGTTTATTGTGCGTCCAGGAGGGATTCCTGAACACATTACAGTGAAGGTAAACGGAGCTGTGATTCTGGATGTGCGAGCTCATACCGTGACAATAAAGGCACATAATATCGCAGAAGCATTAACATTCTATGATACTAAGCTCCAGGTCTTTCAAGCGGATAAAACCCCTGTGTCGGCACATTTTATCTTAAAAGACCCTCTTTCCCAAAGTTACGGGTTCAATATAGAGGATTATGACTCAAACCAGCCCCTCATTATTGATCCAGAGTTGCTCTGGTTTAGCACTTATCTTGGGGGCTCAGCAGTAGACAGGGGATTTGGAATTGCGGTGGATGATGCAGAGAATGTCTATGTAACTGGGTTTACGCATTCTTATAACTTTGTAACTTCTAACCCTTATCAAGGTACAATAGGGGGATGGGCTGATGTGTTTGTGACGAAAATGAATTCAACAGGCAATGGGATTGTGTTTAGTACGTTTTTTGGGGGCTTAGAATACGACTATGGAGAAGGGATAGCAGTAGACACTGCTGGGAATGTTTATGTAACTGGATATACTGGTTCCACTGATTTTCCACTCCTCAATGCTGTCGATACCACATTTGAAGGACTTCATGAAGCTTTTGTGTTCAAACTAAATGCAACCGGCAATGGACTCGTGTTCAGTACGTTTCTTGGTGGAAACGATTCCTTAGGAGTTTATAGTGAGTCCGGGAAACGAATTGCTGCTGATGATGATGAAAATGTTTACGTTGCTGGATATACTGATGCTTCTAATTTTCCCACACATAATGCCTACCAACCTTCCAGCAATGGTGGGTTTGAAGCATTTGTGACGAAATTGAATAGTAATGGAGCTTTTGTATTCAGTACGTATTTAGGAGGATCTAGTACTGATCGGGGGTGGGATATGGCACTAGACTCTGGTGGTAATTGTTACGTTGCTGGAGATACTCTTTCCTCTGATTTTCCCACCCAAAATGCTTACAACTCTACTTACGGTGGTGGATCTGAAGCATTTGTGACGAAATTGAATAGCGCAGGGAGTCTCGTGTATAGCACGTATTTGGGAGGAACATATAATGATATAGGAAAAGCGATAGCTGTCGATACTGCAGGGAATGCATATATTACCGGGCATACTTCTTCTCCAAATTTTCCCACACTTAATGCCTACCAATCCTCTAAAATTGGGATTTTTGATGTGTTTGTGACGAAACTTAATGCAGCAGGTACCGGACTCGTGTACAGCACCTATGTAGGGGGTTCAGGATACGATTATCCAAACGGGATAGCGGTGAATAGTGTAGGCAATTGTTACATTACTGGGGACACTGACTCATCGAATTTTCCGACCCAAAATACTACTCTAACTACTAAAAAGGGGACTCGTGATGCGTTTGTGACAATATTAAGCACCGCAGGAAATGGATTAGAGTTCAGTACATATTTTGGGGGTACATCAAATGACTATGGGTATGGAATTGCCGTAGATAGTGCAGGTAATTGTTATATTACTGGGGATACGTGGCTTTCTATGGATTTTCCAATAACCCCCAATGCTTATCAACCTACCCATAAAACAGGTCAATCTGACGCATTTGTGACGAAATTGACTTTTGAAAATGTTTTGCCCATAATTTCATCTGTTACCCAAGCTCCGTTAACTAATGTGACATATTATGATACTGTGAATATTACAGCCGATGTAACTGACGATAACGGCGTAAAATCCGTAATTCTCTATTGGTCGGTCGAAGAAAGTCAATGGAACACAATTCCCATGACTGGTACACCTTATCAAGCGACTTTAGGACCTTTTGCATTTAACACAACGCTGCGTTATTATGTTCAGGCTACCGACTTGGCTAATAATATGGCTGTTAGTCCTTTAGGCGCCCCCGCTAATTATTCGGAAGTAAAAATTCTTGGTTTTTCCCTAGAGATAACAACAACTCCTGCAGCTTCGAACATAACCGAAGGACAGCTATTTTATTACGATTTCAATGGGTCATTAATTTATTACTATGATAATGGTTCATCCATTTATCCTACTAACTTGACATGGACTCTTACTGGTAATGGAACGAGCTGGTTAACAATTAATGCCACCTCGGGGGAACTAAGTGGATTACCGAACCGTTCTCATCTCGGGGTGTGGAATATAACCATTATGGTGGAAGCTGATGATGGGGAAAGCACAGTTTACACTGTTTTTCTGACAGTAAATATTATGGATATAGCGCCAGACTTAACTACTAAACCATCTAGCTTGAATGTCACCGAAATAACAGATTTCTACTATGATTTCAATGCGTCGATTGCCTACCCCAGTAATCTGACGTGGACGCTTGCTGGGAATAGTACGACTTGGTTAACCCTTAATACCTCCTCAGGAATAATCACAGGGACTCCCAATTATTCATTAATTGGTGTGTGGAATATCACTATCACCGTGATAGCTGAGGTGGGTTATTCCACTAATTATACAACCTTTCTAACTGTAGAAGAGCTAGGTCTCCGCTTTGCAGAAGTAACACCAAATCAATCCCCCCTGCTCTATGATATTATACTCCTCCAGGTACGCGTTGAAACGAACACTAGTATAGCAATGGACGATATAGAGGTCGATTGGTGGATGGATGGGGCATTTTTAAGCACAGTTACAACAAATGCTACGGGATACAGCACCTACTTCCTTCAACTCACCAGTCCTGGCTCCCATCATGTGGAAGTGAAAGCACCGGTGAGAGGGCTGCAAGAGGACATTTATCTCATCACGACAGACTTGGAGTTTTGGTTCAACGGTGAAGATGTGGAGCCAACTCCTATTTATCTCAACTTGGGCTATAACTATACACTTAATGGACAACTGGTTGATGATGAGGGCAAGCCGGTTCCAGATGTAGACTTGGTCTATAAGTTAAACGACGGGATTCTGTCTTCTCTGCGGACCGATACCAATGGATGGGTGAATACAACAGAATTCTTTTTGACTGCTGCCACTATTACAGTAACCGTGCTGAAAGATGGGATGGAATTAACGAGAAACAACAGCGTCACGAAATTACTAATTTATGTAATTGCTTCATCTCCAATAGTAACCGTTATTAGTCCCACCACGACCATGACGGAGGCAGTGATAGGAAAAGCGGTTTCTTTTGTAGGATGGATCTATTATAATGAAACTCCTCCTATTGCGACAGCAGGGGTTCGCGTGGGGTTACTTGTGAACGGCACACAGGTTGACTCACAATTCTCGGATTCAAATGGCTATCTCTATTTCAATTATGCCTTTGTCGATTCAGGGATCTATCAAGTAGCATTCTTCTATAATGAGCGTAGTTGGGGGGAGATCTGGGTGACCGTGACCGCGGGGTATTATGCAAGTTGGACGGGGCCAGCGACTGTGAATGGAACGGTAGGGCAAGCAGTGGAATTTACCATTTATATCTTAGCCAACACTTCGGCCTTCCATCGGAGTATAATGTTGATATTAAACGATGGTACCCCGGTAATCGGGGCTCAAGTTGATTGGTATATCAATGACGCCTATCAAAATAGTACCCTCACAGGATCGGACGGGCGGACGAGTTTTAGTTACATCTTTGCTACCCTTGGGGTGTATGATGTTGTAGCGAAACATGAAGGAGTCATCCTCGCCACCTTCGATGTTAATATCGCTGAGGCGCCCAAAGAAGGACTCGAGAAATTTGTGGAAGAAAACACGGCGTTATTGACCATTTTAGGAATGCTCTTACTCCTCTTTGTGGTCATTGGAATAGTGCCCCAAGCACGACGACAAGTCTCTAAGCCGCTTAGCAAAGTAAAAACCCTTATCGGACGGAAGACGGTGTTTGGACCTCGCTATTGTGCCCGGACGCTTACTAAGGAGTTAGAAGAAAAGTTTGGACGAGAAGAGTTACAGGAAGCAGCAAGAGATTCTGCCAAACAAGACGCGATTAAACGGGAAGTAAGTGCCAAACTCACCCGGTTTCCCGAATTTATGACCAAAACTGTGGACAAAAAAGTGGAGTTTACCCAGAAAACCACAGATTTGATTCTTAAACGGTATAAAAAATAAAAGCAATCTAAATCTTGTCTCATTTTCTCTTTCTAATTAATGAGCCCAATCTATTGATAGGGATTCCTGAAATATTAGACTGTGAAATACTAATCTTGTCCTAAAGTTCTTGGATCTAAAACTTTTAAATTCTGGAAATATTTTTGATAAAATCCTCTGTCTCGTGTTAATAGACGATTAGCATTCTCTAATGCATGACCACCAACTAGAAAATCAGTAATAATATGATTCCGCCAATTTATTTGTTCTCTGCATTTTTCACAAATAAATTGCTTTTGATGACCACATTGAGAGCACATTATTTTTTGAGTGATTTTTCGATGGCTTATGTATTTATTCCATGCTTTTGCGGTCTCTTGGCAGCCAACTTCGGATGTATTAACTAGAGAGATGTTCGTTTCATCCAAAAATGTTTTTAACTTTAGATCAATCTGTCCTCTTAGAAAAGGAACAAGAAGTTCCGCGTATACTACTTCAGAAATTATTAATTTGCCTTGTGAACTACAAGTTGCCAAGGCATAAATGGCTTTATCAGAATGCGGCTGATTTTCTAAAAGTAAATCATATAGGATGTTGGTATCAATTGCTGTTATCAGGGGGGTCTTCTCCTCTTAATTCGTCAATCAAGTCGTCTGTAGTGGTAGATAATTTAATTTGCCCCTTAAATTGCTGAAACTTCGCTTCTTCCTTTTCAATTGTGGTTTTTTTTCGAATATAAACCCTTCCTTCTTCTTCTATAAACTCAATTTCATCCCCATGTCGTAATCCTAGACTTTCACGGATTTCTTTGGGAATAGTCAGTTGACCTTTGATTGTAAGGATTGGCATGCTTGATTAATTATTATATGTACTAATAAGTATTACGTATTACGATGAGGTATTGCATAGTGATAGCTATATTAAAAGCTAATAAACATGAATTCAATGTTAAACTCATCCGGTTTCCCGTGTTCATGACTAAATCCGTGGATGAGAAGGTCGAGTTCACCCAGAAAACCACGGAATTGATTCTTAAACGGTACAAAAAGTAATAGTAATCTCAATCGTAATTCGAGTTTTATCCTCCAAGTAATTAGAGATAAACATTCCCACATCTGCGTGGGAATGTTTATAAGTGATAAATCTACATAATTCCTTTGAAAAACAATGACAATGATTGAAAAAAGAAAGGTTGATAACAAAGGGAGAGTTTCTTTACCCATTAAACGAAAAAATGAAATTTATTTTCTTAAAAAGGGGAAAACCTTTATACTGAGCGAAGATCTGAACTCCCTACAAGAAATAGCCCATAAATTTGAAGAAACACGATTATCCTCAAAATTACAAGCTTTAAAAGAGTGGTTCGAGATTGTTGGAGAAACAGACCTAGAAAAGTTGTCTGCTAAGAAGATGGATAGATTAATTGGCGAAGATATATCACGAAAGATAAAGAAGAGTGGGGAACTCCTGAATGAGTAATACTGATCAACAACACGAAAAAAGGGTTTTTATTGATTCGAATTGTTGGTTCAGGTCAAAAAAGGATTTTTATTATGCCCTCTCTTTAGGTTATGACCTTGTGATAAATCCAATAGTGATTTATGAAATAATCAAGATATTAGATATTGAAATCAACTTAGCCAAGGAACAAAAGAAAAATGAAAGGGAAAAACTCTGTCAAAGTCTTAAAAAACGGTTCCCCTTACTTTTAATGGAGTTAGAAGTGTTTATCGTACGAACAAATCTTTCCACTGACGAAATTGATCAATTATATTCAGTAATGGATCAATATGACCTAGATATTGGAGATGTATTGATATACTGGACAATGAAGAAGGAAAAAATCAGCAGGATAATGACAAATGATCAGGACTGGAAAAGGTTGCCTGAGATTAAAATTTTTGAGGTAAAGGTTTAGCACTCAGAATCACGACCATTTCTTATAAATTCGGATAATATTCACTTCTTGTTCGATATCAACAGTATAGATTGATTAATAAAGTAAATGTTATACTTAACAATTTAATCTCAACCTTCTTAATTTTACTTATGAGGGGTTAAAATGAATCGTTTTTCAAGGAATTTCTTAAAATATTCTTATCCAACATCAGCTTTCTTAGTGCTCATTCTTCTTCTAGTAGGAAACCTTGTTCCCATCTTTCTTCTGAGAAATACAGAAGAAATATCTTCCCAAGAAGTACAGAAACTCGAACAAGGAATTATGCCGAAGACGGAGAGGATTAATCCTAAATTACCGTTGGAACCACCTAAAAAACTCCCTTTTTCAGGATTTATCCAGAATCAGGGCCAATTAAGTGATAACGATATCCAGTATTATTATTCATCTTCAGAGATGAGTGTAGGGTTCGGAACGTCCAAGATTACGTTTGTAAGCACTCCCCGAAACAATACATCGGATTTTAGTTTTTCATTGACGTTCCCTGAAGCCAATCCAGTCACTCCCGTAGGAAAAGGCAAGATAAGTCACCCGAAAAATTATTATTATGGAGATCTTCACCTGACGAATGTCCCCAGCTGGGATGAGGTCTGGTTCTTTGAGTTATACCCGCAGATTGACATGCGGTATTACATGACTACGGAGGGGTTGAAATATGAGTTTATTGTGCGTCCAAGTGGGAATCCGTCTCAAATTATTGTGAAGGTGAATGGACCAGTAACGTTGGATGTGCAGCCTCAAACAGTGACAATAACTGCCCAAAATACCATACAAGCATATAATTTTCAAGATACCTGTCTACGGGTCTTTCAAGCAGATAGAACGCCAGTTACAGCTTATTTTGCTTCAAAAGATTCCCTCTCCAAGAGTTATGGCTTTCACGTTATGGGATATGACCCTAACCAACCTCTTATTATTGATCCACTTTGGTTCTATTTTAGTACCTATCTTGGGGGCTCAGGATTAGATAGTGCGGATGCCATTGCTATAGATAGCGATGGAAACAGCTATATTGCTGGAACAACCACTTCAATAGATTTTCCGACCCATAATGCCAACCAAAGTAGTTTAGCAAATCAAGACGTTTTTGTGACGAAATTGAATGCAGCTGGGGATGATTTCGTATACAGTACGTATTTAGGGGGCTCAGTATACGAGTCGGGGTATGCAATTGCTGTAGATACTGATGGTAATTGTTACGTTACTGGAAGTACTAACTCATTAGATTTTCCGACCCAAAATCCCTATAATGATTCATTTGGCGGAGGTAATATTGATATTTTTATTAGCAAATTAAGTGGAAATGGAAGTTTAGTATACAGTTCCTATTTTGGCGGAAATGCGTATGATGGTGTAAAATCAATAGCAGTCGATAATTCAGGTAATGCATATATTGTTGGAGATACTTATTCTACAAATTTTCCTACCCGCAATGGTTTCAATGATACAGGAAATGGAAGTAAGGAAGGTTTTCTGACGAAATTCAACGCAACTGGGAATGGACTCGTGTATAGTACATTTTTAGGCGGTTCTGAAAAAGATATTGTATTCGGAGTTGCCGTAGATAATATAGGGAATGCATATGTTACTGGAGAAACACAATCTTCTAATTTTCCCACCTTGAACGCCTATAATGATACATTTGGCGGTGGAGGAGATGGTTTTGTGACGAAAGTGAATGCAACTGGGAATGGGCTAGTATTTAGTACATTTCTTGGGGGCTCAGAATGGGAGAGTGGGTATGATCTTGCCATAGATGACACAGGAAACTGCTATATTACGGGATGGACCAGATCCGATGATTTTCCAACTCTCAATGCCTATAACGATACATACGGGGAAAATTATAGCGAAGACGCTTTTGTTATAAAATTGAATGCAACTGGGAACAGCCTCGTATTTAGTACATTTCTTGGGGGCTCAGATGATGATTATGGGAACGAAATTGCTGTCGATTACGCAGGAAATGTATACATTACAGGGTACACCGATTCCGCTAACTTTCCCACCCTGAATGCTTACAACTCTACATTGAGTGGAACTAGGGACGCCTTTGTTACACAATTAAATATGACTGGAAATAGCCTCGTATTTAGTACATTTCTCGGGGGTTCAGGAGCCGATTATGGGAACGGAATTGCTGTTGATGCTGCAGGAAATAGCTACATTACCGGATCAACTAGTTCAACGGATTTCCCCACCTATAATGCAATCCAAAATGAGACAAAAGGGGGTAATGAGGCGTTCGTAATGAAATTGAATTCCACTACTGATGATATTTGCCCTATAATTTCCTCAGTAAACCAATCTCCCTCTGTTTATGTAACAGATCAGGATAATGTGACTATTACTGCAAATGTGACTGATAATTTAGGCGTAAGATCGGTAATTCTATACTATAAGAACAATGAGAGTGACAAGATCAATGATAGTGCTTGGTATACAATTCCTATGACCGGTACACCGTATCAAGCGACCATAGGCCCCTTTCCTGGAAATACAACACTTTTTTATTATGTAGAGGCCTCTGATGTGGCAGATAATAAGGTGGTAAGCCCTATGGATGCCCCAACAAATTATACAGAGGTTATTATTCATTTTTCAATCATAATAACCACAACTCCTCTAGGTTTTAATGTCACAGAAGAAACAATATTCCATTATGATTTCAATGCGACATTCCCCCTTTCGGAAAATTTCACCTGGATCTTCACAGGTAATGGTACAACGTGGTTGGTTATCAATTCATCTTCAGGGGAGATTAGTGGTTTCGCGAACCACTCTCATATCGGTGTATGGAACATAACCGTTATCGTAGAAGTGGAGACAGGGGAACATGCAAATTATACAACATTTCTTATTGTTGAAATCATGGATATTGCTCCCGAACTCACCACTCAGCCAACCAATTTGAAAACTCCGGAAGCAACATTTTTCCAATATGATTTTAACGCGTCTATTGCCTATCCCAGTAACCTAACGTGGACAATTTCTGGTAATAGTACAACTTGGTTAACTATTAATTCTACCTCAGGATTGATCAGTGGTTTCGCTAATTATTCTACAATTGGTGTGTGGAATATCACCATCACCGTGACTGCAAAAGTTGGTTATCCCACGACATACACCACCTTTCTTACCGTAACAGAACTAACTCTCCAGTTTACAGATGTAACCCCTAATCAAAATGCTTTGCTTTATGATATTATTTTACTTTCCGTCCGAGTTGAAACAAATACCAGTGTCCCAGTTGAGGGTATAGAAGTTAACTGGTGGTTGGATGATACTTTACTAAACACAACTGTAACGAATGCTACAGGACATAGTACTTGGCTCCTTCAGCTCACTAGCGCTGGTACCCATCATGTGGAGGCTAAAATACCTGCTCGCGGGGTACAGGCTGATATTTATCTCCCTACAACAGACTTGGAGTTTTGGTTCAACGGTGTCGCTAATAAAACTACGACTCTTTGGCTTATTTTAGGCGATAATTATACCATTCATGGACAACTAGTCGACGGTGAGGGTACGCCTGTGCCAGGTGTAGATTTAGTGTATAAGTTGAATGATATATCCTTACCTTCCATCAAGACCGATAGCAATGGTTGGTTGAATACGACACAACTATTTCTGACAGCGAGGATCATCACAGTGACTGTGCTAAAAGATGGGATGGAATTAGCTGTTAATGATTCTGTTGTTGAATTAATTATTTATGTAGTGAGTTCTTCCCCAGTAGTGACCGTTATTAGTCCCACCACGACCATGACGGAGACAGTGATCGGGCATCCTGTATCATTTGTCGGGTGGATCTATTTCAATGAAACCCCGCCCATTGCAATGGCAGGGGCACGTGTGGGGTTACTTGTGAATGGCACGCAGGTTGATTCCCAATTTAGTGATACGAGTGGCTATCTCTATTTCTCCTATCCATTTGTTAATTCTGGTACTTATCGGGTAGCATTCTATTACAATGACGCCAGTTGGGGCGAAATTTGGGTAACTGTGACCGCGGGATATTTTGCAAGTTGTACTGGTCCATCGACAGTTAATGGAACGGTTGGACAAGCGTTGGAATTTACCATTTATGTGCTCTCCAACACTTCCACCCTTCACCGAGCTTTAAGCGTAGTTTTGAACAATGGCATCCCCGTGATTGGAGCTCAAGTAGATTGGTATATCAATGAAGCCTTCCAAAACAGCACCCTCACTGGATCGGACGGCAGAGCGAGTTTCAGTTATTTTTTTGCTACACTTGGATTGTATGAAATCGTAGCCAAACATGAAGGGGTCATTCTCGCGACTTTTGGGGTCAATATTGCGGAGGGGTCGAAAGAAGGGCTGGAAAAGTTCTTGGACGATTATGCCGTGGTATTACTCGTATTAGTAGCATTAATAATTTGTTTAATGGTTATTGGAGCGATTCCTAGGACGCGCCGACAAGTAACCAGGTCATTAAACAAAGTTAAAACTCTTGTTGCTCGTAAAGCGGTGTTCGGGCACCGCTATTGTGCCCGCGCTCTTGCACCAGAACTCGAAGAAAAATTGGGACAAGAAGCACTACAAACAGCAGCGGATGATCCTACAGAACAAGAAGCTATTCAACGTGAAGTAAGTGCTAAACTCACGCGTTTCCCGGAGTTCATGACTAAATCCGTAGATGAGAAAGTTGAGTTCACCCAGAAAACCACAGAATTGATTCTTAAACGGTACAAAAAGTAAGAGGGGGTACAATCTGCAAGGAAAAAGGAACAATTCTCATTACATATAATAAGCGTCATTTCTCATGGTTACCTGAAAGCTTGGTGCTCTCCTCAAGTGAATATTTCCAGCTAAATTCATGACTTATGTTTTAAGGAGCTCAAATGTGCTTAATTTCTTAATAAAATTAATGAACAAATTCTTAAGTAAGTAAATTTCGCTATTATTCAGTACGTATCCCCTCATTCAGAACAATGATTTTGCAGTTTCTATACTTAACATAATTAACAACTTGCAAATCTAACCACTTACTGTTACTCACAGTTTCAATTCTTTAAAAAGACCTTATGATCGAGAATTGAGAGACAGGGGCAAATTAAAACTGAGATTCCAGCTGGCGTTGAACCCAGTTGATTCTTTAAGAAAAATTTTCAATTTCAATGGATTATGTGATGGTTCATCTTGTAGGGGTATATGATTTTGATTCAGGAAATCAGGTTTGGAATATTTATTCTTAGCATAGGGCTAAGGAGAATTTGACTATGGTGACGAAGTATCGTTTAAAATTTGTTTATTCTTTCCTAATTATGGGCATTTTTTTGATAGCTACTTTTGCACATGCTTCATTCATCTCTGAGATCTTTAAATTCCAACTCCTATCCGCTTCAGATGATAATAAAGACCTTTTGTTAAATATGCTTGAAAAAAATCCCGAACAAGAAGATGATTTAGATCTTCTTTCCTTCTCCCCGAAAACTACGAGCATAGACATAATTCCAGTTGAGATGCACCAGGGGGAAAAAGGATGGTTCAGTGCTGTTTTAACAAACAAATCAAATGGAGACAGAATAGAAGATGCGTCTGTTTCGTTCTTTGTTAGCAAATCAAACTCTTCACCCATTGAGTGGGATCTTCTCGGTTCCGCAATAACGGATACGCAAGGAATAGCAACTGTAAAAACAGATATTCATCTACTTCCTGGATCTTATGCCCTTAAAGCTGAATTTTATGGCGATGCTCGCTTCATGGGAACATCTAAAGAGACATATGATCAAAATGGTCTAACAATTTTACCAAAGCCATCACCCCAAGTAATCGCTTATGTACCTAATAGAAGTTTTTTCTATGGATTTAGTAGACCAATCCCCATAAAAATTGAAAAAGAAAGCCTGAATTGGCAAGATAGTGACAGAATTTCAATTGATGTTATTGGTCAAGGAAATTGTTATTCTCAATGTGATTTTATTATTAATTCGGAAGGGATTATAGATTTAGAAATTCCAAGCCATCTAAAACCTGGCGATTATACGATTAATGTTTGGCATCATAAGGAAAACGATAATTATCGTTCTAGCAGAGTAATTGGACGAGGATTATTGAGTATTCAAATATTACTTACAACTGTGAATGTTTTTCCAGCAACAGGCGCTTATTCAGATGATGTTAATATCCAAGCTAACCTTAAGTCGGTTTCAGGCGATCCTATTTCTGAAGCGCCTCTGATTTTTTCATTGATGACCCCTGATGGGGTATTGGAATATCTTGGTACAGCAATAACGAATGAAAATGGACTTGCTACTCTTACTACTCCACTTTGGATGCATCCCGGGATCCATAATATCACAGTTGAGTTTGAGGGGTCAGATAGCTATGCAGCCAATCAAGATCAAAATACCCTTATTGTTTTTAAGGAAAATACTCAGATATATCTCCCATTAGCGGAAACAATTTCAGAAGACTATTTTGACATTGTTGCTTATTTATATGACAATGATTATTCTCCTTTAAGAGATTTAGAATTAATTTTCTATTACCGCGATCATGAGTTAGGGGATGTAGACCCATGGCACTTGATTGGAACCAATAAGACAGGAATAGATGGAAAAGCAACCTATCTCATGCAAAAAGATGCGGTACCGCTTCTAACAGATATCTTAGTCTTGTTCAAAGAAAATCTTCAATATAAAAGTGCAATTTCGACATCAAAACTTGAGTATGCGATTGAACATATTTCCTTTTCTGAAATAGAGATAGACCCTATTTATTATGGTCATGTAGCCGAGATTGAAGGAAGTTTGATTTCAAATGGCAGTGTAGAAGGTATTACGATTTACTGCCGAATATGGAATGAAACTATGGAAGAAGTAACCAGTACTGTTACAGACGGTAATGGGACTTTTATATTAATTACAGAACCTATCGTCTTTGCTCCAAGGATCTATCCTCTTGAACTTCGCTATGAAGTTCCAGTCATAGGTAATCTAACAATATTAAAGACATTAAATGTGCTCCCCCAACCTATTTCTTTGGAAGTCTTCTTAAATGACCAAGAATTCACTGATAATGAAGAGCTTTTTCAAGCAACCGTAGAGGATACAGTTAAAATAGAAATTGCAGTTTCTCTTGTAGATGATGATCCTCGTTATAGTGAACAACCTGTTGAAGGCGTTATATTATCACTTCAGATTAGAAATTCCACAAATGAAATAGTTTTGGAAACACTTACCCAATCTAATGAATTAGGTAGTGTTATAGAAAGTTGGATTCCAAAAAATGAAGGACAACATAGTCTTTCTGTTTCTATCAATGATTCGAGATATGTTGTAGACTTGTTTGAGACAATTTATATTAATATAGCTACAAAAACAGCCCGTATTGAGCTTGAGCTTGTAGATCTAAATTCAACTGGTTATTATCGACGAGGGCAAGAAGTTGAAGTTCTTATAACTGCATTACAGAGTAGTTATGATAATCCCCCTTCCTCGTTGGTAGGACTGGTTGAACTCTGGGCAGAAGATATATTTCTAAGTACCATTCTATTCAATGGATCTTCTAGTACGCACGTTCATAAATTTAATATCTCCTTAAATGTCTATGAAATTGGCAATAACTCTCATTATATACCTGCAGGAACTTATAATTTAACTGCAAAGCTTGTTGGGCGCAACCCAACTATTGGTTCGGTTGAGGTATCTCCCTGCTCATTGATTATAAAAGATAGAACTCGTTTAAAGCTAAAAACTGCTTTCAATATAGTATCCCAAACAATACAAATACGTGTATCCCTTATTGATCAAGAATCTTACCCCATTTCGAATGCAATCATCTACATTATTTTAGATGAAATTTTAAATGCTTCTACAGATGAATGGGGTGTAGCAACTTTTGATTTAAGTGAGAGTCTAGCACAAACGATAATCTCAACAAGCATGACTCTTTTCGCTTTCTATGAAGGAGATATTTGTTATGAACCTACTTTAGGTGTGTCAGAGGACATAACTGATTCAGTAAAAGCATTTCTAAGATCATCTCCCTCCCTTACAGAAGCGTATGTTACTAATTCTATGCAGACTAGCCTTAATATAACTGAACCAGAGAAATTAGAGGTGGCAGTTGATACAGTAAAAACGCTTCTTGTAAGTAATGAACCTGCATTAGATGTAGAGAGATGGAACAATTTTTTTGAGGCAATAGATGCTTATCCTTATTTCTCTGCAGAAGGAGTAGGTACCGATGTTCGTTTTACATTTAATCCACCTAATGAGGCAGACAGGAGAGGTTCTACCCCAAATGCATTTCTAACAGGATTTGAGTGGGTAACAATTGGAGATCCTTTAGTAACTTTAATCTCGCGGGAGTATTCAACATTAAAAACTGAATTTCAGGAGACTTATGGCAATATATTTGATATTGACTTTCCTACAGTTTATTCAAATATCACCACTTGTGCATTGGATGAGGGGTTTGATTTTACTCAAGAACGAATCGATTCACCAATTGATGTGGGTGGATATATTTATGTCACATTGACTCCTCGTGAAGATTTAGCATTTTTTGAGGGGTGGAATGGATATACTGAAGATGAATTCCCTTTAACAATTGCAGTTCCTAGTCCAATTAGTTCTGATGGTTTTTTAACCGGTTTTCCGTGCCCCTTACCCCATGATGGCATAGGTCCTGCTGGCACCTCTTGTGAGGTATGCAATGACGACAACCACGTTACTTTTGCAGAATTTAAGGCTTGGATCGATTTAGCCCAAGATTATTCTCTAAAAACTTGGACGGATGATCTAGATCCAAATACGATTTTATTTCCTGTGCCCATTTATGAAGAAGGTATAGATATTTTATCAACATTAGATGGAGAAATCACAGATCTAAATAATACAGAGACTTTAGAGGAAGCGTTGGAAGGTATTGAGGTTCCTGATTCAGTGCGATGGCTGGCTGAAGGACTGATGGAATTAGATAATCTTACAGATGGATTTTTTTCTGATATAGGACAGGATCTCATTGATAAAGTGGAAAATATAATTGATATGTTCAAAAATGCAGATTGGAGTGACTGGCCTGATAGCTGGGAAGAAGTTTGGCAATCAGTTGTAGCAGGAATGTCGCTAGCAGCAGATATATTGAATCCTCTCAGTTCAATTGTTAAAAAAGCCTTAATGAAGTTAGTGCTTACCAAAGGACTTGAGCTTTTAGTTATAGTACTCGACGCTATTGGTGTGGATATTCTAGACCTTCTGGGTGATATTTTTAGTAAGACCTATAATGTGATTAAGGACTTTAAAGACGCACTTATGCCTGATTTTATTGGTTCAATAGGTACAATAATGAAAGATGGGTTAAACCAAATAGCGAATGGTTTAGCCTCTCTTGCACCGGATTCAACCACATTTGATGATTTACCAAGCTTCGATATTCCTACAATACCAATTTTCTCATCAACAAAGACAAATGAGGAGACATTCGCCAGTATACTCCCAACAGATCAGATTTTTTCTGGTTTTGGAAGTCACTTAGGCTTATTGGATGATATTCTTACGAATTTGTTTGGTCTTAATGAGACAGATATTCAGAATTTTGAGCAATTATTTGGAAAAATATCTATACCAGTTGAAAAGTTACTTGGAATATTAATGGAAGTTTTTTCTCTTTTAATAAAATTTGATTTTTCGGGAATAAAGGATTTATTCCAAAGAGTAAGCTCAGCTGCAATAAATTGGACAGTCGATAATCTAAGAATGCTCATGACTATTGTGGGAAATCTTATTGAGAAGATTCTGAATACTTTTGTGAACACTATCTTATTCGATATTCCATTAAGATTACTGGGTGGAGTTATTGATCTTCTCTTAATCCCTGTATATATATTTAAGGAAGTAGGTGAATTTTTAAGTCCTTTAGGAAAAAGGGGATCTTCCCAAAATTCCAGATCTCCTCAAGCATCTACCTCAGGAATTCATAGTGATATCGACACGTGGTGGAAGGGTTTATCATTAAGACTAGTTAGATTAGGTTGCAAAGCATATCAACATCTACTTCCTGGAGATAGTTTATGGGGGCACATAGGGAAATTAATCGTAATGGTGACTGAAGATGTGCTTGCGTGGGCTTTCTTCATAAGTGACAATTATAAAGATATTGGCGACATGAGCTTGAACGCTTTTTTTGAGGAGGCCTTACTTACCATATTTGCTTACCCGTGGCGTCCGGGTCTGGTAAATCAGACATGGATAGACGAAGGATTAGCTTATAAACTACAAGAACTGTTTTGGCTTGATTGGATTCCCACATTGGGTCAACTCGTTACGTTGATCGCATATCCTATTACTTATTGGTCACTTGAAGCTCCTCCAGGTACTAATAAGAGCATGTATTTTAGCAATATTAATTTCTTTAAAATAACAGACGAGAAAGGAAACGAATATTGGAAAAGGTATAATGCAGAATGGCCGAACCAATGGTTCTCAACATTACTAACTCCCTACTTTGCTGTTCTTTTGGGGAAGGAGATTTGGCAATATCTTTATAGTATTGGGGAGCTTATTTTTGATTTTTCATGGAAAGATTTCACTGATGTCATTGCGAATTTATTTGATATCATAATAAATATTATACAGGCGTTACTAGAATTCTTGACCCCATTAATTGAGGGAGTAGATGGTGAGGATATAACTACGAAAACAATCAAATATCTTTTCCTTAGCTTTTTACCTGTTCCCTATAAGATTCAACATTTTTATGGAGATGACGGTAAAGAGTGGAAAAATGGTTGGTGGAAATGTTCTTCAAAAGAATATAACCCTGGTCGAGAACAGGATAATGGTAAACCAACTTGTAGTTATGAAAAATGGAATAAAGGATTCCAGTACGGCGAATTGGGGTTATTAGCCTTGGGAGCTGCCTTTAATTGTGAAGCAGGTGTGAGTGAAATTGCGCTAACTATTTTTGAATTAGCTGATTGAGGTCATAAATGTTACAATTTGTGAATCTATATTATAGGGGTAGTCTAAAACTGAAAACTAAAACGCTATTCTTTCAAATGATAAGAAAACAATTCTTAATTATGAGCATAATACTTATCATATTATTTTCTTCATTAAATACTCCCCAAATCCAGAACTCTGCGGATTTAGACAATTACGATAGAAAGTTACCTTCGTTATCAAATCCTTTTCAATCAGTAAACAACTCCTCACGTCAATACCTTGATCTAACTCCACCTGCTGTTCGTAGGATTAGGTTAGAACCGCAAGAAAACCTAATTACTTCAATAGATCATGCAACGGTAATTTTAGAAGGGGTGGTTGATTTTGAGTCAGGGATTGCTGAAGTGTGGTGTCAGTACTCTTTAGAAGGAAATGTGTGGCAAATCGTTGCAGGAAACAGATTATCCGATTCAAAAGCATCATATTATTGTATATTACCTCCTCAAGAAGTTGGAACGACTGTTTATTATCGGGTATTAGTTTTTGATAATGCTGGGAATAAAATCCAAATTCCTAAGGAAGATGGTTTTCAATATACTGTTGTTTCATCTTCTCAGGTCTCAAATCCCGTAATAGAGGATGTATTGATATCACCTACATCTTCAGTTGTTTCAGGTGGACAATTAGCAGTAGCTGCTGTTGTTAGTAGTGTCACTAATCCGGAAAGTGCACAGGTAGAAGTTCGGTACTCTACAACACCTGCTGATGCGGAAAGTTGGAAATATCAACAACTCTTTCCTATAGCCATGTCTACTGTATGGGAAGAATTAGATTTAGGTGTTATATATGCTTCTTCATTTAATGTCACTGCTGCTCCAGGCACTTCATTATCATTAGCTGTTGGTTTCCGTGATATATGGGGTCAATGGGTTGAGAACACAAATCAACAGCAATTTTATACGATTTCTGTAGTCGCAAACACACAAAGTGATAACGAGGCACCAATTGTCCAACTCAAATTTACATCTAACACCAATCCAACAACTCAAGATTATCTTCTTTTAGCCTTAGGAATTTCAGATGATATTACTAATCGAGTAGTTTATCAAACACTACCAACAAGTGGGGTAGAAGTTAGCATTAATAACGCCCCTTATGTTTCTCTATTTCATCCAGAATATCCTATGCTAGATGATCTTCCTGCCGTTGCACCAGGTTACTTTTATAATTTAGATACTGGCCCAATCAGAGTAATGGTTGTACGTTGTCGTGCATTTTCTGCAGGAGATTCTATAAGTATAAGACAAACCTTTGTTGACTTAGGAGGTAGTTCTGTTACTGATGTAACAAGTTTTACAATACAAGCGCCCTCTGAAGTGGATACAAAGAAACCTGAAGAAATATCTTTTCAAATTGACCAAGCTAGAGAAGAGATTCCCACCAATCTTGCTTGGGGAATGATAGATTATCAATCAGGATTGGATTATTATGGCGGTTGTTGGCTTGAATACTCCCTAGATGGTGATTCCGATTTTAGTAATGGTTTAGACGATGGTAAAGCTCCATTCAGTCCATTTCTGCCAATACAAATTCCAGCATCCCCAAAAGGAGTAGAAAGAGTTTATTACCAACTAAAAGCGTCAGATCGGGCAGGAAACACCTATTCCACTGGTAAGAGATTTATAGAGGTTCAACCTTTCACTGATATAGACGTTCCAACATTAGAACAAGTTTACTTAGCAGAAGGCTTGGATTTTCCAGAAAATTGGTACTTTGATTTAGTAGTAAAGGCTTGGGATGACTCAGGAATAAAACGGTTAATTGTTGACTATACTAGTGATAGTATTACTTTTAAAACAATTGTTAATACTTCAAATTTAGTTGAATTATCTAATAATAGATTCTTACTTAAATGTAGGATTCCAGAATCTATAGATTCTCCCATTCAGTTTAGGATTACTGCGATTGATTATTTTGATAAAGAATCAACTCGTCTTACTTCATCCTATTCTCTTTATGCAGCTTCTAAACCAAATCTCACACTATCAGAAATTACAATCTTACCTGACCAACCATATGAGTATGAACCTATTGTAATAACTGGGTCCCTTTCTTCCCAATTAGGGATGAGTATGTTTGGTTATTCGGTTGGTGTTTTATGGCATAATATCACGGACGGTAATTCTGCCCGTTATCCACTATATACACTCCATTTTAATGAAAACAGTCGAAATGTAATATTAGAAAGTATTCTCCCTGGTTTTAGTCAAAATAGTCAGGTTGAAGTAGGAATTCATATCCGTTCAATCGAAGGAGAACAAATTTCTTATGATTTGGGTTCAATTACGATTTTTGGCGAAATTCCGCCAAAAGTGAGCATATTAACGCCTAAAGAAGGAGAAACGCTTTATGATTCATCTCTAATTACTATACGTATAGCAGCTTCAGATGCAGATGAAGGGGTGGATTTTGTTCAGTATAAAATCGATGATTCTGAATGGGTCGATATTACCGATTCGCAATCAAATGGGATTTATGTTGATATATGGGATCCTAAAGATCAAGAGGGCATTCACACACTTTATGCTAAAGTGCAGGATGGTCAAGGAATTGAATCAGAAGCTCTAACAATTTTTCAAGTAAAGAAAACCTTAGGCGCATTTCTTCTTATTGATAATGACCAAGGTTCTCTAGAAGAACTCCCTTATATCAAAGCATTCAATCAAATGGGAATTGGGTATGATATTTGGTTAGTAAATACATCAGGAATTCCGGATTCAGCGACGTTGCTTATGTATCCCACAATTATCTGGATTTTCGGTAACGATTCGCAATTCATGATTCCATCTGACCTTCTTAGAGAATTAGAGCATTTCCTTGGAGCTGGAAGATCACTTTTTCTAGCTGGTTCACAAATTGCTTCTCAATTTGGTGTAACTCCCTTTATGTTCCAGTTCTTAAGATGTCTCCCATCAAAACCAACGATAGATGTAGAAAATATAACAGGTATTGCAAATTCACCTTTTGAAAACGAGAGTTTAACATTAAGTTCCCTCTCTTCTTTCCAAACTATAACTCCTGCAGCGGATGCCCAAACTGTTTTATCTACATTGAGTACTTCAGGAGAAAACAAATCAATTGGAGTTGTATATAATGCAACTTATTCCGTTTTAACCCTTGGTTTATCTTTAAGTAATGCGGGTAATGATTCTTCTCGTTTATCATTACTCACTACTGCATTGAACTGGCTTGGTATTGATTCCATACCAAAAATTGAGGTTATCGTTAGTTCTATTGATTTTTCTATAAGTCCAGATACTCTTACTCCTTTTTGGGTGCTTATTCAGCCAAATAGTAGTATTAATAGTGTATGGCTGAGAGTAGGCGCTCAGCCATGGATGAATATCACTGATTCGGATAATGGTATTTATTATTCTGCAAATCTGACACTTTCAAGAGGTTGGCATACTATAGAGGCTCGAGCTTTATATAATAACAAATTTTGGATTTATTCATCAAGTCTTGAAATTCTAGCAGGCAATATTCAGGAGTCTCCTCCTAAAATTTACTTAATTGATCCACAACCCGATACAAGTCTTCTTTACAATACCACACTTCAAACGCGAATTATTGACAATGGAACCGTTGTTAATGCCTATGTTACATTTGCAGATGGTTCTACGACAACTCTTATTCAACAAAATCTCACACACTGGTCAGGATGGATTTTTACCACATTACCTGGATTTTACTCTATGAACATCACTGCAGAGGATGATCAGGGATTTACTTCAATATTTACTTGCATATTTCAAAAATCTCAAGACACCACTGTACCTTTATTGGAAAGAATTCATCCTACAGAGGCATATACCCAAACTAATAATATGGAATTCTTTGTGAGCTGGAGTGCGACTGATGTTGAAACTGGAATTGCTGAAACGCTAATATCTATCAATGAAGCAACTCCTATTGAGGTTAATGGAAGTAGCACGACTCTTGAACTTCCAGTAGGAAATGCTAGTATACAAATAACTGCCAAAAACTACGTCGGATTGTCTACAAATACATCGTTCTTCGTTTTTGTAGATGTAAATGCACCGATTCTAATCATAGATACCCCTAAAAACGCAACAACGGTCGATTCAGATCAAATCTGGGTTAACTGGACTACCTATGACCCTGAAGGTTTAACTGTAACTTCCCAAGTGATAATTGGTACAAAAACAAATAATCTTACTTATGAGAGAGGTTATCTCGTATCACTTCTGGAAGGTTGGAACGTTATTGGCATAAAGGTGCAAGATCAAGTAGGAAATTATAATATGACAACAATTCTTATTTATCGAGAGAAATCAGTTGAGACGCCTATTAGATTAATTCTTACAACTTTAGGGATTCTTGGAGCCATTGGGGGAGGAGGAATCCTATTATGGAGAACAAAATGGGGTCTTAACAGGTTTAGAAGAAAAAAAGGAGACTTAGATGTAGATATAGATAAGGAAGAAACTTCCTTAAATCAAATAGACGAAATTAATGGAGGAAATTAATAAATGCAATTGAGCAAAACGATACTAAAATTTCGATTCGGATTATTCTTGGTCTTAATTATTTTATCTAATCTCGCCTTAATGAGCGGTAATTTATCGTTACATGATGAACTTGGTAGGAACTTTCCTTTGGAGTTTCAACAAATCATTAAACGATCTAGTGATACAGAGACACATATAGCGAAGAAGGGTGAATTATCACACAATACTGTTATACCTAGTACCTTGAATAGTTCAATCACTAATTCTACTTTCCAATGTATAGCTCCTAGATTTGGTTATACTGTTCTAGGTTTAAAAATGAATGAATCACAATCTTTAGCTGCTTCTCTTTCACTATCAACAAACTCAACCAGTTTCGTACCTCCATATTTGATAAATGAAACTTCTGCTAGTAATCAATCTTCTATTTCATGGGTGGGAATAGAGGGCAGGTCATTAGATGAAAAATTGAACTATTCCGTGTTTTTGAATAGGACAGATGGAGAAGGGGTTTGTTGGTTAGAGATGGAGAATTATACTAAGTCAATAGTGCAAAATCAACCACTTAGTTCTGGATTAGGATTATTCACCCAGCAGGAAATCATTGATGTTTATGATTTCTATGTTGATCCCAATTTTCGTTATAATATCAGTGTTGTTCCAGATGAATATGCGCTTACTCTTGACTTAGACTTGTATATTACAAAAGGTAACTCTTCATCCGATAAACCTCTTTATTTAGGTAACTCAGGAGGAGTAAATGAGGCAGAAGAATTAAACGGCCTAGAATTCAATGAAACAGGTTATTACGCAATCATTTTAGTTCGTAAATCTGGATCGGGCTATTATAATTATCAAATTAACTCATACTTCATCATTGAGGGAAAAACAGCATATTCCCTTACAGATGGAATATCGTATAATGGTTCATTAGATGCGTTAAGCGGGGATAGGGAGGCTTATTTCATTGTTCAGGTGAACCATTATGATTATAGTACAATTGTAGCTTATTCTGAGGATTTAGATTTAAAACTGAGGATTTATCTGGATCCAAACCTCTCTACACTTTATCAAGAAAGTGCAGTATCTGGACTTGGAGAAACAGAAGGCGTTGTCATTAATGGTAGAGAGCTTATACTGCAAGGTAAGGACTTTTTATACATTGAGATTAGTACTACGTGGGCAACTGAACAAGGGGAATTTAGATTAGAGTACCATGAATCTTATGATATTATCGCGGAAGGAACAGAGTTAGACTTCGTACTGACAAGTGCGAATAGGGCACATCTGATAGAATGGAAAACAGCATCTTATTTTGATTATGATAGCTATTTATCATGTGATGATTTAACAGGAATTGATTTCTATTTATTTGATAGTACCTCAAATATTACCCACCCCGCTCAGATGGGTACAAAAGTTGATATCCTAAACACAGCCTATATTACTGGAATCGATAAAGATCCAGTTGGGAATTACCTCAGTATATTGGTTATTGCTAATAGTGTACCAAAAAATGTTACATTACGAATCACTCCTCATGATCTTAATTCTCCTGATTTAATGGAAATAGAAACAAATCCTGATCCTATTACTTATGATGAAACTGGACAAGTACAAGTTTATATGAACGACTCAAATGGACTTGGTACAGCTGCGGTTAATATGTCTTATCGGTTGTTTGGAGAAGAGGAGTGGGACATTACTCCGATGACACGTTCAGAAACCGATCCAACTTGTTTTGTAGGTTCATTGAATATTACTACTCAGTATGGTGATTTCATCTTGATTTACTTTGAATTCAGTGACTTTGCAGGGAATATAGGTACAGCTTACGAAATTGGTAATCATTATATGATTGAAGTAGATGATTCAACCTCTCCAACTATCCAAGATATCACTATTTCTCCCGAGACCCCTACACCAGATGATACTGTTACAATTTCTGCTTTTATTGAAGAACCTTCTGCAGCAGCAGGTTTTAAAAATGCTTCATTATTCTATTCAACTGATTTTGGTACAACTTGGGTTGAAGTAGAGATGGAATGGGATGTAATAACTTACAATGCTACTTGTACCATCCCCAAAATGGATAAAGACACAGAAGTGTTATTTTACATCACTGCTTATGATAAAGCTGGGAATCAAGCATTAGCGGATAATAATGGTGGAATGTATGGTTACACCGTTGAAGAAGAAGCCCTTTTTGGAGATGATGAAACACTCTTTATCATTGGGGTACTTATTGGCTTAGCAGCTGCGGTTATAATTGGAGGAACTTTTGTATTCAGATTGTTGAGAAAGAGGAAAATGGGATCAGAACAATAAGAATTAGGAATATTATCCTCTGAAATTGTAAATAAAAACGCATATAGACGATATCTGCTGATACAATGGCATTATTGAGTTATTCCAGCCCCACCTGCGGATATCATGAAGTTAAGTACAACGATTTTTGTTTTCATTAGACTAGGAATGTCTCTCCTACTTCTCGAAACCCTAATGAAGAAAATAATTTCAAGGAAGGGATATTTAATTCATAAATATCTGCTTGGATTTTATCGACTTGATTTTCAATCAGATACTTCAGGGAGCGATCAATCAGCGCTAAGGCAATGTATTTCCCTCGATGTAACGGGTGTACGCCAATTCCAGCAACAACACCAATCTCTTCATCAGACTCCTCGTGATTTCCTATACATACATGAGAATAACCAATTGCTTGGTGGGAGTGGAGAACAAGAAATGTCCCACAATTGAAGTACTTTCTTGCATCATCCTTACAAAGGGGGATGTAAGTATCTGGAGAGGTAGCTAGTATTGTATTAAATAATTTGACAAATTTAGTTAGTTTTGCTTCATTTGAGATGTCAAGTTCTTCAATAAATAGGGTCTCGGTCACTTCTTGTAAAATTTCCTCTCGTTGTTGAAGATAAAAGTTGATTGTGGTAATTGGCGCTTCAACTATAACATACCGTTTTTTATGCCCATAGTCTTGACGAGTTTTTGCAAAAAGATGTTCAAATCCAGTTAGGTTGATAACTTCAAGATCACCCTTCGATACACTAAGTAAAGCATATTCTTCCGATAATTGGCACACATTCTCCGTTGGAACTACAAAATAATCTGGTGCGAGAAAATCCATGAAGTTTTTTTTGCCAATTAATAGATCAACTCGTAAGCCAGTATGATAAGCAATATTCTTAATAGGACCTAATTTATCCCCAGTAAAGTCATATGCGATTATATTTTTCATTTTTGTATAGCATTGACAATTTTTAGGATAATTACTTTTTATCTTCCAGCGTGTCAATTCCTCTTTCATTTGAGAGAGAGTAATAATTTTTTTAGTGGAATCATCATTATCAATTAAAGAGGCAGGAATAAGATAATTGGCTCCTGCTACAATATATTCGACAAGATAGGAAATAGGATTTATCATTAGATCTTTGATTTTACCAATATTCTTTGAATACCGGTCTACAACCCGATATCTACAAATTTCTGACGCCAAATAGCCCCTTTTTGATCTTAACACTTAGTTTCCTCCAATAAGATTAACCTGACATCGGCTTGGATATCCCTGAACCTCATCCTATTTATTCGATAGTTATCCGATCACAAAGAAAAACATATCGTAAACAAAAATGTAGTCACATGTTCAGTAAACTGCTAACGCTTTCAGGAAGAATATTTTTGTTGGTATTTTTGACTGCTTCAAGAATGAACTTAAATTAAAGCATTACCGGCTTGGTTCGAGAGTAGCCAATACCGCCTTTACAAGATCCGAAGGGGTGAGACCTGGTGAATCAATGTTGTTTTCGCGGAAACATATTTCTAGGGCTTTTTGAAGCGAATCCGCCTTTATTGGAGTATCTGCAAGCGACTTTTCGATCTCAGGGATAATATCTTGCGGATTAATTGAAAAATCACCCGAAATTAGAATTTCACGGATTTTTTTTTCGTGAATCTCTACGAAGAGTCGAATTAATCCACCTGGACTTTTGTATACACCTTGAGAGACACTCGCACCCGCTGCTATCTTCACGTGTCTTTTTTCTATGATGCCTGGATGACGAAGTATTGGATCTTCTAACCATTCAGAGGTAATATATTTAGCTACAGTTTCATCTAATAGAGATTCTTCCATTGGTGTAAGAGAAGCATGTCGTTCTAGGGTTATACCCATATTTTTTTCGAACTCTTCTATTAATATTTCTTTTACCTCTTTACGTGGAGGAACTTCGGCTAATTCATGTATGATAGTTGTTAATCGCTCTCGTAAAGTCTTTGCAACTTTATCACGGAACTTTTCCGAGGGTACTTTCAGAATTTGAACCATCTCATCGAAATTAAAGTCAAAGATAAGGTTACCTGTCAACACTGTTGCCCGTTCTATTTGTCCCGCTCCATTTCCAGAGATTTTCTTGCCCTTGACAATAATATCGTTAATTGGCGCGTATTCTACAGGGATACCTATTCGTTGATACGTGGCTATAGGAGCCTTCAACAAGTAGCGATAATACTGATCCAACCGATAGGGAATACCTGGAGTGTCTAAGCGGTTAATAATCTGATAAAATAACTGATCTGAGTCAAGATAAACGGCCCCCCCACCAAGATAACGTCTAACAACAGGTAAATTCCTTGTTTTACAACGTTCGAGGTTTACTTCTTCTTCAATGACTTGATGATAGCCACAAGACACTAATGGCGCCTCAGGATAACAGAGAATAATAGTGTTAGGGATCTTTAAATCTTCAGAGATACTTTTAGCTACTGTATGAAAGATCGCTTGGGTTTCTATTGGAGCTATACCATCCAAATCAAGTAACCGCCAATTCATATTCAATCACGGGAAAAAATATTTCTCTAAAGTTTTTCTTTAGACCTGTTTAGTTAAAATAGACTCAAAAGGGATTTAGGCAGAATATTAACCAGATCCTTATTTTCTTGATTTAGGTTTTGATTTTGGAATCATAACAATTTGAAGACCAGTAAATTGTTTTTCACTTCTTTTAGGCTGTGCTGTAAAGGTCTCGAAGTAGAAGTCCCAATCGCCCTTTTCTTCTGTCTTGATTAAATGGGCAATGGTAGCTGCTGTAGGTATCCCTCGGTATCCATAACCCCGCAGAGCTACAGGTTTTATTCCTTGATTAAGTATCTGAGCTATTAGTTTTCTTGTTTGATAGATCTTTACGCGCTCCTTCTCAGGATTGATTTCGACAAGTAAATAATCTCCGCGATTAAAAAACTCAACAGCTTGAGTAACATTGATATGAATTGCATCAGTTCCTAATACCAAACTCTGAGGGATTGTAGCCATTTGATTGCCGTCCAATCGCAGTATGAGTGGAAATAGGCCTTTAGAGAACTATACTCTATGCCTTTGTAATTATCTCTATTTTTCTTTTTGAACTATTCCAAATTCAATGAATCTAAAATAAACTGCGTTAACTCTTCCATTCGATAAATTTGGAATAAAGGGTATCTCGTTGAAGAGGTATAAGGCCGCATTCTCTAATTAACGCCGCTAAATACTCGGGGTGAGCATATTCTTCTCCTTTTCCACCTCTTGCAGCTTTTGAAATATTTTCTTCGAAGATAGTTCCACCTAGATCGTTAGCACCTGCACAGAGCATGAATTGAGCAAATTTGAATCCTAATTTGACCCATGAGGTTTGAATATTAGGTAAGACATCACCAAAGAATAAACGTGCTATGGAATGTACCTTTATATCTTCCAATCCACTTGAACCTGGTCGGGCTTGTTGTTTAAGATAGAGAGTAGTCTTGGGATGAATGAAAGGTAGAGGGACAAACTCTGTAAAACCCCTGGTCTCAAGTTGAATGCTTTTGATTATTCTAAAATGTTCAAATATATCTTGAGGTGTCTCTATATGACCATACATCATTGTAGCGCTAGTAGAAATCCCTGTTTTATGGGCGGTGGTTATGATTCGAATCCATTCATTGGTAGAAAGTTTTTTAGGACAAATCTGATCTCTTACATTTTGTACAAGTATTTCCGCTGCAGTCCCAGGCATAGAGCCTAATCCTCTGTGTTTTAACTCTGTAAGGACTTTTTCAAGGGGGAGTCGGCTCTGATGAGACATATAACGAACTTCTTCAGGTGAAAAAGCATGGATATGTATTTTTGGGGCCACAGAGCGGACAGTATCTAAAATTTGTAAATAGTATTCAAATTCTAGAGCAGGATTTATTCCTCCTTGTATACAAACCTCGGTACATCCGTTTTCTACTGCTCCTACAACCTTTTCCGCTATTTGCTCCATTGAAAGAAGATATGCCTTGGGATGCGAAGGAGGAACACTAAACCCACAAAATCTGCAGTTATTTGTGCAGATATTAGTAAAATTAATATTCCGGTTGATAACGAAGGATGCTTGGTTTTTTTTAAGTTTTTCACGAAGTTTATTAGCTGATTCGATGAGTGAAAGGATTTCTTTTGGTTTTTGGAGTGAAAATAAATACAATAGGTCTTTTTCTGTTAATAACGGGATTTTTTCATCTTGTTCTAAATTTAGAAGCAGTCTAGGCGGTACTGATGTTATCAGAATCACCTTTCAATATCGAACGGGCAATGGCTAACGGTCGCTCTCCAATCCATTCTGGAGTTAAGAATTCCTCATATACTGGAAGTCTTTCCTTCATTCGAAATCCCGCATCTTCTGTTATTTGTCGAAGCTTGGTCTCTGATTGCCATGGTGAAGCGGGATTTACATGATCGATGGTTATCGAACTTATACCTCCCCAATCATTTATTCCTGCTTCCAATAATGACTTTTCACCGCCTTTATTCAGATTCGGAGGAGCTTGGATGTTCATAGTCGGACAGATAATTCTCGTTAGAGCTATTGTCAAAAGATATTCCCATTTCGCGGGAGCTGTAAGATGTTTAGCGGACATAGATGAATTTGGAACAAAATTCTGAATAATTATCTCCTGAATATGTCCGTATTGCTGTGAAAGCTTCTTAATTTCGAGAATTGAATGAGCTCTACTAGCAATAGATTCTCCTATCCCAACAAGAATACCAGTAGTAAAAGGTATCTTCAGATCTCCAGCCTTTTGCAGCATAGCAAGTCGAATAGCAGGGGCTTTGGTAGGGCTGAATTCATGCACCCTCCCTCTTTCTCCTAGTTTTGAATCCATTGATTCTAACATGAGCCCTAGACTAGCTATAGTTGGTTGAAGGGCTAACATCTCATTCTCTTCGATTACGCCGAGATTAACGTGAGGAAGAATTCCATAATCAAGTGCTCTAGTGCAGATGTCCCTCACTAATTCAACACTTGAACTATATCCTCTGGTTTTAAGTTCCATCTTTGCTTTATTGTATTTTAACTCGGGTTTCTCTCCACAGGTTAGCAGCATTTCTCTACAACGAGCCTTTTTTCCAGCTTTGAGTAAAGTTTCCACAGTGATTTCAGTTAGAAATGCAGGATCTTTTATCTTTCTAAAACCACAATAACCGCACGCGTTACAGCACCAATGTGTGAGAGGAATGAAGACATTTCTGGAATAGCTTATTTGATCATGAAAATTTTGATCTCTCAATTCAGTAGCAAAATGCATAACCCGGGTAATTGACGAAAGATCAGTCAAGGATAATAACTTGGTTAACTCTCTCGCTTTTATCTCCTTATTGGTTTGCCCAATTCGCTCCAATTTCTCCATTAATTGCCTATTCATTTGTTAAGGCATCCTATAGTGAAAATTGAGGACATTTTCTAATAATATGGAAATTAAATGAAGAGAATTCTATTTTATCTCATGAAGTTGTGTTTGGGACTGAAGATTCTTTCGGAAATAGAGAAGAATTTCATTTTCGAGTTGTTCGAAAAGATCTGGACGACAACTCTGTAAAAATGTGTAAATACACCCACAATTCCCCCATTTATCTGAATTATGCTCAATTAAGGGTACATCTCCCTCAGTTGCTACTTGATAAATCTCTTTGCCTAGTTCCGCACTAATTTCAAAACCAAAAAAGAGGCAAGTAAATTGATTAGCGGAAGGTAGTTTGTAGATCTCGGCTAGTCGGATAACACCACCCCGAGGATGGTCAAAATCTGTACCTGGGCACGTAATCATGAAATCTTGATCGAAAGTCTTTTCAAACCATTCAAAAAAGTCTAATGGAAGCTTTTTCTGTCCATAGACGATAAAATAGCAGCAAATAGGGTCAGTAATACGCTTCTGAAACGCTGCGGGGCAGTGTAATCTTGTGGGACCTATCATTGCTTTCTGATATTGCTTCATCCTAAGACTAATATCTTTTTTTCCAATATCTTAAAATCCTTGGTATTTAACAATATACTTAGAAAATTCTCCTTTGATTTCAAATTAAATGATTTAACAAACCTTAATTTCATTTCTATTCATTCATAAATCATTAAGATCAGTTAATCGTGCTGTTGACGCCACTTGTAATAATCTGCCAAGTGTCTGAAGCATTTAACCATACCACGGGGGGATCGAAAGACTGGATAATCCTGTGAGGAGAGCTTTGCTACAGCAGGTGAGTTCTCAGGAGTGAGCAAAGTTGTAATCATGATTGGTTTCTGGTATTGTTTTGAAAATTTGATTATTTGAGAGAATAGCGAAGTTTCTGCTGCAGATATTCTATCTAGCAGCTCTTGATTTTCTTCTGAGATCAAAGGGGATTTTTGAGCTAGTTGAGCTAAGAATGAAATTCCCCCAACGCCCAACAAGAAAATAGCATCAATATCAAGCATTTCATCAAACAATATTTGGATTATGTCTCGGAGATTACGGAGGTTTAAATCAGCCACCGTGTCAATTGGATTTCCACGGCTCCAGTATGGCGGTAATAACTCGTTAATGCGCTGATAGGCTTTTGTGGAGAGAGAAGGAACCTGAACATCATATCTAGAGCAAGCATCGGATGTCATCACTCCCCATCCTCCACCACGAGTTAGAATGACTATTTTGTTATGTAAGAAGTGATAATTACGCCAATTCTCGAAAGCAAGAACTAAATCAAACATTTCTTCTAATGTATCAACAACAATAGCACCCGCAGCTTTCAATATCTGCTTGAATACTTCGTCATCACCCGTAATCGCACCTGTATGTGAGAGTGCTGCTTTCCGCCCCGCTACTGTACCACCTGCTTTTAGAATTATAATTGGTTTTATTTTTGATATCTCTTCTACAAGAGTAGCAAAGCGACGGCCATCGAGTACTCCTTCAAGATAAAGGCCAATCACTTTAGTTTGTGAATCATGCTTTCCTAAATATTCAAGATAATCTTCTATCTGAAGATCAGCAAAATTTCCCCCAGAAATATAACATGAAAGACCAATACCTCTATTAGACGCTACAGAAAGCCCAATCGTTCCAATATTGCCCGATTGTGAGACCAATGTGAATCCACCAGGTTTTAATCCTTGAACAGGCCACATAACCGCTGTTAACCCAACCCTTGTAGTTACGATTCCCATTCCATTCGGGCCGATGAAATGAATCCCGTGAGATTGAGCATAGGTAACTAGCTCTTCTTCAAGTTTGGCTCCTTCCTCACCTGATTCCCGAAAACCTCCTGAAATCACAACAACATTCTTAACCCCCCTTTGTGTGCATTGTTCTAAAATAGATTTCACGAGTGATGCTCTGATAATTATAATGACTAAATCTAGTTCTTCTTCGGGGGGAATCTCCAAAATTGTAGAATAGGCTTGCAATCCCAAGATCTCTTTAGTACGGGGATTAATAGGGAAAATTTTACCCCGATAATTGTTTGAAATGATGTTATGGAGGATAATGAATCCCCAAGAGGATAAGCGATTACTTGCACCAACAAGAGCAATATTACGTGGATTAAGGAAACCTGAGAGATCCATTTAGTTCACAAAACTGCTGTTTTTGAATTGTATTTGGTATAGAAACTAAAAAATGAAAAAAAGAGCGAAAAAAGTCTAGATTTGTGGTGCATCTACCCCTTCATAATTTAATTTGAAGCCCGTGTCTATATTCCTAGCTTCTTTGAGAATTATGTTTCCAGAAACTACGCGTTGAATCTGATTGGTGCCTTCATAGATTTGTAGTAGTTTAGCACCTCGAAAAATAGTTCCAAGGCCATATTCCTCTGCATAACCATAACCACCCATCACTTGAACCGCATCTGTGGCATTCTTCATAGCTGCATCAGCTGCAAAAGTCTTGGCAAATGCTGAGTCTTTCGTATTAGGCAGATTGTTATCCGCTAACCAAGCCGCATAACGGGTTAGATGACGAGCTGCTGCTGCTCGCATTCCCATATCCGCGATCATAAAGCTAATCCCTTCAAAACGACCGATTGGTCGACCGAATTGCTTTCGAATATTAGCAAATCTAGCTGCTTCGTCAGTGCATCGCTGAGAAACCCCTGTAGCAATAGCTGCAATTCCAGCCCTCGTTTTGTCGAGTGTTATCATAGCTATCTTAAATCCTTCACCTTCCTTTCCTACTAGGCAATCAGCGGGGACATGACAGTTGTCAAAAATCACTTCACTCTGGACTGAGGCTTTTTGACCAATCTTATTTTCTATATACCCTATTTTGACCCCTGTATCCTTTGGAACCATAAATACAGAAATTCCTTTGTGTTTTTTACTCGGATCAGTAGATGCAAATACAGTGAAGAGATCAGCTACTGGAGCATTAGTAATAAAGCATTTACGACCAGTAATGGACCAACCATCTCCATCTCGTTCAGCAATTGTTGTGGTAGCAGCAGCATCAGATCCAGCCACTCTTTCTGTAAGACAAAAGGCTCCAAACTTGACCTTGTCGCCTGTAACTATTGGTTGTAGATATTTCTGGAGTTGTTCAATCGTCGCGCCTATCAAAAGAGGAGCAAAAGAGAGGTTGTTACACATAAGGCTCGTAGCACAGCCAGCATCTCCATATCCAGTCGCTTCTGAGATCAGAGTTTCGTCGACAAGCGTACGTTCTGGACCTCCCGCAGCTTTAGGAACATGTAAATTCATCAACCCTGCTTCATAGGTTTTCTGTGCTAGGGCAATAGGGAAGTCATCTGCTTTATCTAATTCTATAGCATACGGTGTGATATTCTCACGTGTGAATTGAACAGCTTTCTCCCATAGCTCTTGTTCATCAGGAGAGAGTTTAAAATCAACCATCTAATGTCACCATGTTAAATTATGCGGTTCTTAATCTCTTCTTCGCTTTGTACTTAACTTTTCTTCACAAAGAATGATCTTAGATAAATATCCGAATGGTAAAAATTAAGCTTCAAAACAATTATTAAAGTTATAAATGTTATTTTTAAGAAAACAAAGTAAATATGGATGCATATAATGAATTTAAGGTCTCATTATTTCTCTATTCTTAAAAAAGGCAGAAAACAGTTAATTCATTGATAGTATTTTTTCGAATAGCATTAAGTTATTCAGATGTTCAAGTCTCTAGAGAAAAAGCATTTTATTGTTAAAACTTCTCACAGGTTATTAGAATCTGTTGGTCTTTAGCTCTTTCTTGAAAATTGAAATAAATCTATTAAACATTGAAAAAATAAGCGACAAGAGAGAAAAAAAACTAAGAAATAATATAAGATTTACTATTTAAAGGTGAATTATATGAAAGAATTGATTGGTATTTTTATAATTGGGCTGATTTTACTACCTACTTCCGCAACAATGGGATCTCCATCGGCTACACTCACAGATGGAGGTTTTGAACAATGGGATACATCCAATCTCGTTAATTGGGTTTATAATGGTACTTATCCTTTAGGGCAAGGAAATAGCACAGAAGCTAGAACGGGCAATTATTGCGCTGAATTTAATTGCTCAGGCAATGAAGAGTTAAGACAAAACTTAGGATATGTTGAAGAAGGTCAAACTCTAAATATATCAGTTTATGGTCGTATCAGAAATGCCTGGTCATACGAATATTCTGTTAGGGTAGAATGGTATATTGGTAATACATATCTGAGCTCTACATCTGTTGGATATGGCAGTGCCGATACATGGGGTGAAATAACTAATGACCTTACAGTACCTGCTGGTGGAATAGATAATGCAACTCTTTTCTTATCTGCACATCTTGGCCGAAGAAATCCTTTGCACCCCACACTAAATGAAACAATATTCTTTGATGATGTCACTATTGTTGGTTCTGCGATTCCTGAATTCAAACAATCGAGTATTTTCTTCGTTTTAACATCGTTTTTCGTA
>JAEOTF010000478.1 GCA_016840025.1 Candidatus Hodarchaeota archaeon | reverse complement strand
TTGACGAGCCCGATCCCCTTTCTTTTTCTGGTCACTAGACGAAACCCGACAATAGATAGCGATATTTCGTCCGTGTGTTTCTGTTTTTTCCTGTTGATTCGTCAAACGAGCAATTTCAAGAATAGAAGTCCGCCGATGCCCTCCCACGGTGCGAATACACTCAATTTTCCCATTACCCTCCCATCTACGGATTGTTTTTGCCCAAACTCCTAACCGTTGAGCTGCCTCTGAGATACGGTAATAATCTGGCATAGTTTATTGTTGCTTTACGCCCTTATAAGCTCCTAAATTGGCAATCAGTGTCCAAGATTGGAATTTTTTTTTGAAACAGAAAAACACCCTTGATTATTTTTCTTCCATATGAAGATCATTTTCCTAAAGCATTCATCCACAGGTCTTGGTATCTTAATGATAGAGATCGGCCCAAGTTATTTCCACGATTTGCAAAAGCTAATTGGCCTGAACAATCAGCACAAACAATTACCAAAGGACCGAACCAATCAGGAGAGATTCGTCCATCTATTTGGCTTAATGATCAAATTATTGGACGATGGGAACTGGAGAAAGATAAAACGGAGTATAAAATAGTGATGAGTCTTTGCAGAGATATCTCCAAGTCGCTTCATTGCTCTATAATGGAGAAAAAAGCTGAACTTGAACAATTCATCAATGAACAGTTAATACAAATCTCTTCTTCAAAAAATAAATGTGGTTGTTAATGGCTATCTATTCATTTGAAACGTTTTTGATAGTCCTATATCCTATCTTTCATCAGACAATAGCAAAATAGTGAGTATATATTGAAAAAGTACAATAATGTCTATATAAAGGCTAAGAGCCATTCGAGCAGGGGAGATAAAACGTTGTTGATTAAGACGAGAGAGATCAAACAAAAGATAGAGACTGAAAAGAGCCGCTCCGATTATAGAATAAATCAAGTAGGCTAAATCAGACGCAAGGAACAGAAATATGAAAAATCCTCCGATAATAAAGAGAATAAGCCCAATAAATAAATATTTCCACATATAGATGAGATCTACATTAGTATAAGTTACATAAGCAAAAGCTAAAAGTACAATAGACGCTGTGATGCCTAGTGCTTGAAATACTATAATCTCGCCACCTGTTTCTATGGCAAAATTGATGGTTGGACTTAAAACGAGGGATGAAACGCCAACAAATAGAAATAATACGACTTTTTCACCGGTGGGGGATCGAATAAACCACATTGAGATAATCAGCGCAAATTCTACAACAATAGCTACTGCATAGAGCCAGTAAGGTACAGGATAAGAGGTAAAAAATCCTGCGATAATGCAACCAAGACCTACACTTAAAGCAGTTAGACCTAAAGCCTGTTCCCTCAAATCATACGTGTTATACCAGGATTCTCTGATAGGATAATAACTATAACTCATTTATCAGGCACCTAAGGGTTTGAATAACCAATTTGTTCTTGTAACTTTCTTTCTAGGACACTTAAACGTGGTTTGGTCTCCCATAGAAAATCTTTGAGATTGATGTCGGTTTGAAGAATTTTTTCTCTTTCATCTTCATTTAGGTTTCCTTTCTTTATATGATATTCCACAAACTTCACAAAAGGTAAAGGAAGCCTTGTTAAATCAGTAATTTCCTTTTCAGTTAGATAACGAATGTTAAATACTGATCGTAATATTCGAGGATCATTTAAGCTTGTTTTTCGATGAATGATTGCAGCAAGATAACTGCGACCACGAGTAATGTCGTCTTCATCAATAGTGTCAGAACCGTACCCCCACATTTCATAGTCAATCCCATAAATAGTAAATATTTTTTCTTCCTCAAGTTTCTGAATTATATAATTTCCAACATTTCTATCAGGATCATTTAACCATACATCAAAGGGTATAAGATAGTACCCTTCTTCTATCTCTCGAATAAGCTGCATCCACGCGTCATCTTTTGCATATTCGTCCATGAATTCATCTAGATTAGTACTGTTAGGAATGAGTTTGATTAAACACCCTAGAGCAAGGGATGGATGCTCTACTCCTGTTTCTTGTACTAATATCTCATCAAACTCATCATCAGATTTCTGTTGAGAGGCAAAGCGTTTCGAGATAGAATAAAATTCCTCAAAGTTTTCTAATTCATCATCAGGATCCAGTTGGAGTACATCCTTGGGTAGAGGAATTTTATAATTTGGATGTATTTTCAGGTTAGCTACTGCTTTACTTGTGACTACAAGCACTTCTGGGACATTAAGTGAGATATTGACTGAAAGACGTGCCGCAACTCGTGAAGCTACAAGCTCATTAGCCACACGAAAGAAGTGCTGATAGTTTCGATTCTCTTCAGGTGATCTTTCAAGAGAAATTGGGAAATCATTCAAGGTCTCTGTATCATGATCTATAGCTTTTCCAAAAGGCTTCAAGATCCATTTTTCATCATTTTTATCAACAAAAATCAGGGGCTTTCCATGCTGTCCACCCCGTTGCAATTTTTCATCTGTATATTGGAGAGAAATTCGCGTACCATTTTCTCGAGTAAGTTCTACACTCACCTCAATCACCTATGATTTGTCCATTAACTATCTACTTTTAAATATAAATTGGATCTTTCAAGATTCCCTAGTATTATACACAGATAATTTAGATAATCCTCTGTTATATAGATGATTCAAAATCTAGATTAATCTTTTTTTTGAAATATAATAAAATTAATGCTTATAATTTAATTTTTAATCCAAAATTCCCTCTATATAGTGTAAGAACTAATTTAATTGTATCAAAAAAGAAGAGGAAGTGAAATTCCTCATAAAATAGAATATTACTCGATATTCTACTTTAATGCGGCTAGTTTGATGTCGTTTTCCTTGATTGTTTTACGCCCTGAGTGTCGGGCCAATTCAACCGCATAACGAGCAATTTCCATGCCGCGTTCAGTCAAAACTTCATTAAGTCGCTCAATAGCGTCACCAGACACCCGCTGAGCGCCTGCAGTACGGATTAATTTTTCAATTCGTGCATTAGCAAAGCCTGTCAAATCGTTCACCATATCACTTTTTTTGGTATTACTCTTTCCGATCACCTTCTATTATTTAAAGCTTTCTGTTGTTTCTATGTCATTTCTTATTATCCTGTGGGTTATAGTTGTTGTACCCATTAGCACTCATCACTCGAGAACACAAAATAACAGAAATTTCCTTCAAAAACCCTTTATTTCATAAATAACGGACTATTTTCGCTATAAAGGCACATTTTTGGAAAGATCCTTGAATACGAAAAAATTGGGCTTTTCTTATAAAAAAGGGAAAAATAATTATTGATATGTAACTTAGCTCAAGATCTTCGTACCTTTTTCTTAATTATCGTTGGGAGTCAATCGTAACGTTTGTTGTCTTTTTGAAGGAGTAATTATTTTAAATTTCTTGAAATCAACTGTATTTCCCTCTTTCATCAATAAATTCGCTTTCTGAAGCCTTCCTTCAAAACCAGAACCTCCATAATTCCCAATTCGCCCATCACTATGAATCACTCGGTGACATGGGATAATAAGTGGTAATCTATTAGTTGCCATAACGTTTCCAACATAACGAGCTGCTTGAGGGAGACCACATTCCGAAGCTACTTCCCCATAACTTTTTACTTTCCCCCTTGGTATTTTTTGGACATATTCTAAAACCTGTTTCGTCTTTTTGGACAATCCTTGGAAATTTATTTGTATTGTCAAAACATCAATTTTTGGTATTCTTCCATCCCATATATCACAAATGAGAGACCCAAAAGGATCGGTCATCCATGATGCTTTATCTAGCTGCGGAATTTGTAATTTGTAATGGTTAATTCCTTCTAGAGCCTTTTTAGGTGTTTTTTGTGGAGTAGAGTTAGCGACAAGTCCATTAAAACGTAAAAGAGCAACGTATTGGCCATTTTCTGAGTGAATGATCAATTTCAATTACAATCACTTCTTTATTAAATAGAATTAATCGCTTTAAAAAACATCGGAGTGAGTTTTTCAGATTTCCTTTTAAGGAAACAGTCATTAGGATAATATAAAGCTTGAATAATGATTAAATCCACCATAAAGGTTAGGTGCTAAGAGAGTGAAAGAGAGTCGGATTCCATGACCAAAAGAAGAGAGCCAGATTCTAAGACAAGTACTCGAGAACGCTATGTTACTTGGCTCTCTAGTATAGATGGAAAAAAACCGAAACAATTTCCGAAGAATCTACTTCAATCGCTTTCATTAGCAATTGATCGCCCCTTAATATTCCCTCTTGTGCCTTCTTCATATTTCGAGGAAGTTACTTCACTCCTTGATAGCTATGAGGAGAAACCTAAAGACGATAGGCTTCTAGCAGAGGGGTATCGCTGGTTAGCAAAATGCCACGAGAGAGATGGGAATTTTGACATCTCGAAAATGTGTTTAAAAAAAGCTTACCGAATTGTTAAAAAAATGGGGGATATTCAACTTCTTTTAGAAATTATTGCAGATCAAGGTAATCACTATCTTAATCTTAACCTTCCTGAAAAAGCTTTCCGTGCGTTTGACCAAGGAAAAACGCTTTGCAAATCAAAAAAGATACTTATCCCTACCGGGATTGCGTGTGGTCTATCTAGGACACTTATTGATCTAAAACGAGAAAGTGAAGCAGAAAAATTCCTTGAACAATATCTTGCAGCAAAAGAGTATACTACTGACGCCGATACGGCTCGATGGATTTTAACTGAAGCGTATTTACGCTCAAACTTGCGACAAAGAGAAGATAACGATCGAAATCAAATTTTAGATCTTTTTACTTGGGCCCTTAATATTTCGAAACAAACTAAAGATCAAAGAACTCTTATTGCTGCCCATCTGTCTCTTGCTCAATTCTTTCTACGTCAAAAAGATCTAAAAAAAATGCATAAGCATTTTGAAGAAGCTATGAGGTTAGCACATGTGGAAAATGATCTTTTTCTTCTATTGGATTGCTTAGGAGTTAAATCGGCGATTTTAGCGTCACAGCTTAATTTTGAAAAAGCTTTAGCATTGCTGTCTACCATAGAAATCATCGCGCTCGAAAAAACACTCCCCCACCGTGCCCTCCTCGCCTCGCAACAACGTGATTCGCTTGTGCTCCAACAACAAGCCTTTACCCTGTATCAAACCGCCCTTGCACATCCCTCCCCTCAACCAGCCACTTCCCTTCCGCAAGCCTCTATCGACCAGGTGCAATCCTATCTTGAGCGCGCCCTCGGCACAGTGTTATTGGATCCCTAACCACAGCTTTAAGTACTGCCTCTACTTTGCAATTCTCCAAGTGACTCAAGCATGGCGCAAAAGACAACAGGAGTTATATTTGACATCAAGAAATATGCAATTCATGATGGGCCTGGAATACGGACAACTATTTTCTTTAAAGGCTGCCCTTTAAGATGTTGGTGGTGTCATAATCCAGAAGGGCAAAAATTCGAGCCCGAGATAATCAATGAACAGAACACCACTACTTTAATTACTTCTAAGAAAGAAATTATCGGTCGGGAAGTTAGTGTGGGAGAAGTTATGGCTGAGATTAAAAAAGACCAACTCTTCTATGATGAATCTGGCGGTGGAGTGACATTTTCTGGAGGAGAACCACTAACGCAACCCGATTTCTTAAACGAACTTATAGATGCCTGTTGGGAACAGGATATTAAAACAACGCTAGATACATGTGGTTATGCTCCTTGGAAGACATTAGAAAGAATTAAAGACAAAATTCACTTGATTTTATATGATATTAAGATTATAAACGATAAAGAACATCAAAAATATACTGGTGTGTCCAATAAACTAATTTTATCGAATTTTGAGAAGCTAATGGAAGAGGGTAAAAACATTATCATTCGATTTCCAGTTATTTCTGGAATAACAGATACAGAAGAAAATATTGACCAATTGGAAGAATTATTTATAAAGTGGTTACAGAAAAGTAAGAAAATAGAAAAAAGAGAAATTAATCTGCTTCCTTATCATGATATAGCAAAAGGCAAATATCAAAAGTTGAGTTTGCCAAATCGGTTAGTTAACCTTAAACCGCCGTCAGCTGAACGATTAAGCCAATTAACTGAGCGATTTAGATCTATTGGATTCAAAGTTAAGATAGGAGGATAATTTATGTCACCTATGACCGAGCGCATAAAAAAAATGCGAGATGAAAGCTTGGAAGCCAAATCGTGGTTAGATCCTGAGCGAGCGATACTCCTTACTCAATTTTATCAAAGCGATATTACCTATCAGGTTTCAATACCCGTAAGCAGGGCTCTAGCGTTTAAATTCCTGCTTGAGAATAAAAAATTATATGTTTCAAACGGTGAATTGATTGTTGGAGAGAAAGGATCAGCTCCCAAAGCCACTCCTACCTATCCCGAATTATGCACACATAGCCTACAAGACTTAGAGATATTAAATTCCAGACCAAAAATCCCTTTTCAAGTCAGTAAAGAGACGGAAAACGTTTATAATAACAATATAATTCCATTTTGGAAGGGTAGGACTATTCGTGAAAAAATATTTAGTTCTGTTTCCCCAGAATGGATAACAGCTTATGAAAGCGGTATTTTTACGGAGTTTATGGAACAACGTGCACCAGGACACACGGTTCTGGGCGATAAAATATATAATAAAGGAATGCTTGATCTTAAGGCGGATATAAGAAAAGCTATCAATGAATTGGACTTTTATAATGATCCTAAAGCATTTGACAAACGAGAAGAATTAAAAGCAATGGATATCGCTGCTGACGCATTAATCGCTTATGCTAAAAGATATTCAGAAACATTAAAGGAGTTAGCACAAGAAGAGTCAAACATTCAGCGAAAAGAAGAATTATTAACTATGGCAGAAATCTGTCAGAGAGTTCCTGCCCGTACCCCGCGAACATTTTGGGAAGCGCTTCAGTATTACTGGTTTGTACATCTAGGTGTAACTACCGAATTGAATACTTGGGACTCTTTTAATCCTGGAAGATTAGATCAACACCTATTTCCTTTTTATAAAAAAGAACTTACAAAAGGTACATTAACCAATGAAAAAGCTAGAGAATTATTGCAGGCCTTCTGGATCAAATTTAATAATCAACCAGCTCCACCGAAGGTAGGAGTAACTGCAGAAGAAAGCAATACATATACAGATTTCTGTTTGATTAATGTGGGAGGAGTGAAGGAAGATGGTTCAGACGCAGCCAACGAAATGTCATATCTAATTCTTGATGTAATTGAAGAAATGCGCTTACTCCAGCCCAGTTCGATGGTTCAACTAAGTAAAAAGAACCCTGACCGGCTGATCAAACGTGCTCTGAAAATTATCAAAACAGGTTTCGGTCAGCCTTCAATTTTCAACACGGATGCTATTATTCAGGAACTGATTCGTCAAGGTAAATCGTTTAAGGATGCTAGAAAAGGGGGGGCTAGTGGCTGTGTTGAAACAGGAGCCTTTGGTACTGAAAGTTATATATTATCTGGGTATTTTAATTTACCAAAAATATTAGAACTTACCTTAAACAATGGAGTTGATCCATTAACTGGTAAGCAATTAGGTACGAAGACAGGTGATCCATCCACGTTCAACAATTTTGAAGATTTTTACGAGGCATGGGAGAAACAATTAAATTACTTTATTGATATTAAAATTCATGGCAATAACATTATAGATCGGCTTTACGCAAAATATATGCCCGCTCCTTTTCTTTCCCTCTTGATTGATGACTGCATAGCCAATGGTAAGGATTATAACGCAGGTGGTGCAAGGTATAATACCCTGTATATTCAGGGAGTAGGTCTAGGGACTATAACTGATTCTTTGACTTCAATAAAATACAATGTATACGATAAAAACCATCTGAGCATGAATGAGCTTGTAAAGGCTCTAAATAACAATTTTGAAGGTTATGAACACTTACAAGATCGTTTTGTAAATGAAACTCCAAAATATGGTAATGATGACGATTATGCAGATGATATCTTAAGATGGGTGTTCGAAAGTTATTATTCAGCGGTTGATGGACGACCTACTCCGACGGGTGGTGTACACAGGATTAATCTTCTCCCAACGACAGTCCATGTGTACTTCGGTAAGATGACAGGTGCTATGCCAGATGGAAAGAAGAAAAAAGAGCCATTATCCGAAGGGATTTCTCCAGTTCAGGGAGCAGACAGGAAAGGCCCTACAGCAGTAATTAAATCGGTTTCTAAAATCGATCATCTACGAACAGGTGGTACTTTATTGAATCAGAAGTTCACACCGCAGTTATTATCCACTGATGAAGGAATAGATAAATTAGTACATCTTATTCGAACCCATTTCCGCTTAGATAATCATCATATTCAGTTCAATGTAGTTAATGCAGAAACCCTACGAAAAGCACAGGAGAATCCTGAAAAATACAGGGATTTGATTGTGAGAGTTGCGGGATACAGTGACTATTTTGTCGATCTCACTCCTGAATTGCAGGATGAAATAATTAGAAGAACAGAACATGAAAGCTTCTAATTGAAGAAACGCTCGGTTCTAAGTTCTTTATCAAAATTCTTCGAATAATCCAATTATGTAAATTTATACGTACTCAAAACCAGCTTTCTTTTCATAAGTGTCTTGTTGGGTAACGTTTAGCTTTTTAGCAATGGTATCGAAGAAGTGTGTAACCCCAAAAACTACCGCACCGAATTCTGATCGAAAATTTTCAAAGTTTGAATCTATAGGGACGTCATTCTCTGAAAATACATTCCCATTGTCATCAACAGAATAAGTAACGTCAAATAAGTGCCAGTTTGCGTTTAAAAGTGCCTTATGTAATCCTTTGGGAATCATTTCTGCCTGCACAATCAAGGCAGCAACTTTGATCCATTTATCATCAAAAATAGCAATTTGAACAGCAAATTTAGTTCCTTCAATATCATAGGGAAGATAAAATAGATTCATTTCTTGATTGTGTGAATATTTAAGATTCATTTGGTCTAGCCAGCTTTTTACGGTTTCAAAAGTCATATACTATCACCATTTATACCTTTCTTTTTATGGTCATTAATGAACGTGCTTCAATCTAAGTAAAGAGACGTAATTGGAATGCTCTTATATATTCAGATAAGAATCTTTTCTTATATCAGATCATCACTGAATACAAAATTGGTTGTGGGGATAAATAAATATGAAGAGTATGATTTATTGCGTCATTTAACATCATTCATGTTGTTAATAATCCTTCCTATAGGCAGTAGAAGCCTGAGAAGGCCTTATTGTCCTGAAAGGATGAGTAGAAGTAATTAACTGTTTTCGTAATGAATCTATAATTAATTTATATTAACTGTGTTGTAATACATAATAACCTTATTATGGAACCATTATAAATTGTCATCCAGATTATGAATATAGAGAGGATGAGATTAAGGATGAAAGGGTGCGGGTTCAAAATAGGGACCATGGTATTAATCATAGTTATATTCGCTGCAATAGCTATAAACGCGGATTTAGGTCTGGGTTACAATATAGTACGAAAGGTAGATTCACCAATAGCGATAGACGATTTAATAGTCGAAATCCAAACTAACCAATCGCGGATCGGTAGAAATGGAGCTGTTTTAGTCACTTTGAACATTTCTAACCAAGGATTAAATCCAGTAATCGATTTTCAAGCTTCCTTTAATCTAACAGGAGCGTACGGGCGTCTTTCAAGTAATTATCCTGCAAATCAAGAAATTAGTCAGATCAACCCTTTAACTAACAGCACAATGAATGTGGAAGTAGTCACCAACGTAACCCAAGACCCTAGCCAAGGAATGAGCGTTGATATTTGTTTATTGTTTGACGCTAGTGGATCAATGGGAGAGGAAATAGGTTCTGTAAAAGCAAAATTCCTTGAAATTACCGATCAATTAACCCAGCAAATACCTTCATTACGGATTGGTATGATAGTGTATGGTTGGAATAAATATTCTGAATATCCTACTAGTTCTCAAAATAATTATATTGAATTTACAGAGGACATTGAAGCTGTAAACACGTTCATCCAAGGATTATATGCTGCAGGCGGTAAAGAACCTTGGGGTGACGCGTTTTATCTTGCTAACTCGTGGACATGGAGAGAAAATGCTCAGAAACTCATAATCATAGTTGGTGATGAAGATTGTGATGTAGGGAACATTGTGGGAAAAGGGAGTACAGGAGATCACTATAATGGTACCCAACTACTGAATGTCATCACTGGATTGAAGGAGAAAGGGGTTCAAATCAATTCTATATTGACGAAAGGATATTCGAGTATTGTTGAGGATCAATTTACTTGGATTTCAGAATATACAGATGGAGTTTGCGTGAAACTTGAAGAGCTTGAAACAGGGGAGACTCCAATAACCTTACCAGAACTGATCGAAGAATGGACGTTAAGTCTTGCACGGGAATATTCTCTTAAATTGACTATGGACTTTTCATGGACAGAAGTAGACCCTCAAGGCAACATTGATCATACACTACGAAAAACTCGTAAAATTTGGGTTGATCTCGCTCCACCTTCAATCTCGTATTCTAAATTTCTTGAAGAAGAAGATGGAACATATTCTTATAAAATCTATTCCACTCCTCGAGATTTATCCGGGATTACCGCAACTAATCTTTATTGGACAAAAGATGATTTGAGCACTGAGCCCGAGCCTATCTGGCAATTCAAGAATATGGAGCTATTGGAAGATAATAAGACCTATTTTGCGACGATAACAAATTTAATACTGCAACAAAAGTTGTCATTTTATATAGAATCTATGGATAGCGTAGGTAACGTAGGAAAAACAGTAATTGAGAATGTTACGGTTGTACCAGAATATCAAGCTCCTGGAACAGTCAACGAATTTATGTTACTTCAAGATAACTCCACACAGTGGTTACACTTTGCATCACCCTCGGGAACAAAGGGGTTTCTTTGGATTAATGCGGAACAGAATCTAACAATTACTTTTAAATCAAATAATGTTCTGAATAGCGATTTAATATTCTCTGGTAATGAGTCTAAAATTTATGAGCTTAGATCACTTTCCAGCACCCCCTTCAATTTCAGTTGTATACTTGAGGGAAATAAAAGCCAAACTAAAATACAAGTTTACTGGGCGACAGAAATAGCAGCAACCTTAGGATCAGTCAGTGGAACATTAGATGAGACCACACGAACTCTCCTGTGGAAAGTTCAGATTTATTCCTCGGAGGATGGTTTTCTATCATTGATCATTCATGATTCCGAACTTGTCGTAAATGCATATGTATACTCTTCCGATTGGGAACGTAAGGGAGTATTTAATGCAATAAGTAGTTTGAATATTACCGCAGGAACATATTACCTTTGGGTGGTACACATCGTTCGTACAGGGAGCTTTTCAATCAAATTTGATCAAACTGTAACCACAACCTCAGATGAATACCAGTCAATAATGGCAACTACTACGCTAGCAGAAACAACAACCGAGTATCAAAAAGAATACCTTAGCAGTGAAAGTGGAACTCCTGGATTTTCCAGCTTTATTCTATTCTTAGGCATCTTATTCCTTAGCCTATTACGTATACAAAAGTTCAGGAAATTAGTAGACTTAAAAATAAGGTAGAACAGATTATGAAAACACATTTGTTTGGCAAATCGATCATTTTTGCTTTGGTATTCGCATTCGCTTCAATAACAATACCATCGTGCCTCGACCCTAATTATACTTTAATTCCAGGTCCCCGTGCGTACAGAGGAGAAAATGACCTGGTAGTCGATTTACATACAAATCAGTCGCGAATTGGGAAACAGGGAGGAGCTTTAGTTACTTTAAATATTACGAACCAAGGTCTCAATCCAGTGGTCGATGTCCAAGCCTCATTCAATTTGACAGGAGCTTATGGACTTCTATCAGACAATTATCCCGCAAACCAAGGAATTAACCAAATTGATCCATTAACAAGTACCACGATGAATGTAGAAGTAATTACTAACCTTACCCAAAGTACTGCTCAAACTGCCTGCGTAGATGTATGCCTAATATTCGATGCGAGTGGATCAATGGGAGAAGAAATAGATGCAGTGAAAAGTAAGTTTCTTGAAATTACTGATCGATTAACCCAAGAGATTCCATCGCTACAAATTAGTATGATTGTTTATGGTTGGAATAAATATTCCGAATTTCCTACAAGTTCAACTAACAATTATATTGAATTTACGACGAATATAAATAGAGTTAACACGTTTATTCAAGGATTATATGCTAATGGAGCATTAGAGCCATGGGGTGATGCATTTTACCTTGCAGATTCATGGAGATGGAGAGAGCAAGCTCAAAAATTAGTAATCATTGTAGGAGATGAAGATTGTGATCCAGGTAAGATTGTCGGAAAGGGAAGTAGTAAGGAATATTATAATGGATCTCAACTTCTAGATGTTATAACAAGCCTAAAGCAGAAAGGAGTTCAAATTAATTCTGTTCTTACAGAAGGTTACTCACATATTGCTGAAAACCAATTCACTTGGATAGCAGAATACACTGAAGGAACGTGTGTAAAACTCCAAGAGCTTGAAACAGGAGAAAATCCTATAAATTTACCAGATCTAATTGAACAGTGGACGTTAAGTCTAGTACAAGAGTATGTTCTTGAATTAACTGTGGATCTTTTATGGACAGAAGTAGATCCCCAAGGAAACATTGATCATACTCTTCAGAAGACTCTTGACATTTGGATGGATTTAGCGCCACCATCTATCACGTATACAAAACTTCTCAATCAAAAAACAGACGAATCTTACTATTATAACATCTATGCAACACCAAGAGACATTTCTGGCATTATTGTAACTAATTTTTATTGGACAAAAGATGATTTAAGGATTGAACCAGAGCCTACATGGCATTTCAAGACTATGGAACTATTGGTAGATAATAGGACTTACTTTACCACGATAACGAATCTAGCCCTCTATCAAAAATTCTCATTTTATATTGAAGCTATGGATAGTGTGGGAAACGTAGGGGAAACAACGATTGATAATACTGTGATTAAGCCAGAGTACCAAGCCTCGGGAACAATTAATGAATTTTTCTTTCTCCAGAATACTTCTACTCAATGGTTACATTATGCTTCAGCTACGGGAACTAAAGGATTTCTCTGGATGAGAGCTGAACAAGAATTAACAGTTGAATTTATCTCTGAAAACGATTTAAATACTAGTGTAGTCTTCACTGATAATGAATCTATGATCTATGAAGTAAAATCGTTTTCATATGAGCCATTTAACTTTAGTTGTATAATTGGAGGAAATAAAAGCCAAACTAACATACAAGTGTATTGGGCAGTTCAAAAAAGTACAACTCTAGGAGAAGTGACTAGAACATTAGATGAAGCCAAGCGAAATATCCTTTGGAAGGCTAAACTCTCTGATCAGTCAAGTAAATACTTGTCATTAATCATTCATGATTCTGAACTCGTCGCAAAAGTATATGTATTCTCTTCGAATTGGACTAAAGTAGGTTATTTCACAGCCACAACCCCTTTAGAAATATCTGTAGGGACATATTACCTGTGGGTCATTCATATCGTTCGTACAGGAAGTTTCTCAATTGTATATGAAGAAACTCCAGTCACAGACCTTGATAAATACCAAAGTGCTTATGAAAAAGGAGGAGGAGCTCCTGGATTTTCCATCTTCATTCTATTCTTAGGAGTCTTATCTTTTAGCCTATTACGTATACGAAAATTCAGAAAAATAGTAAACTTAAAAATAAGGGAGAAGGGATTATGAAAAAGTATTTGTTGACCAAATCTTTCATTTTTACTTTGGTATTCACATTTGCCACAATAACAATATCATTGTGCTTAGACCCTAATTATACTATAATTCTGAGCCCCAGAGCATATAGAGGGGTAGATGACCTGGTAGTCGATTTACATACAAATCAGTCGCGAATTGGGAAGCAAGGAGGAGCTTTAGTTACTTTAAATATTACTAACCAAGGTCTAAATCCGGTGGTCGATGTCCAAGCTACTTTTAATTTAACTGGAGCTTATGGTCTTTTCTCAAGTAATTATCCTATATATCAAGAAATTAACCAGGTTAATCCATTGACAAGCGCGTCGATAAATGTGGAAGTAATCTCTAATATAACTCAAGATCCTAAAGAGACTCGCGCAGATGTTTGTTTATTATTTGATGCGAGTGGGTCAATGGGGGAGGAAATAGGCGCAGTAAAAGCAAAATTCCTTAAAGTTACCAATCGATTAGCCCAAGAAATATCTTCTCTACGGGTTGGTATGATAGTATATGGTTGGGAAAGATATTCGGAATATCCTACTAGTTCTCCGAGTAATTACATTGAATTCACTGAAAACATTAAGGCAGTAAACAGGTTCATCCAGGGATTATATGCTGCAGGTGGTAAAGAACCGTGGGGTGATGCGTTCTGGTTGGCAAATTCATGGACATGGAGAGAAGATGCTCAGAAACTCATAATTATAGTTGGCGATGAAGATTGTGATATAGGGAACATTGTGGGACAAGGTAGTAGCGGGGATTATTATAATGGCACCCAACTCTTGAATATTATCACAGGATTAAAGGAGAAAAAGGTTCAAATTAACGCGGTACTCACGCAAGGATACTCGGGTATCGTTAAAAACCAGTTTACTTGGATTACGGAGTATACGGGCGGTGTCTGTGTGGAACTTCAAGAACTTGAAACAGGAGAAAATCCAATAACCTTACCTGAATTAATAGAGCAATGGACATTAAAACTTGTACGAGAGTACGCCCTCGAAGTCACCGTAGAACTTTCATGGACAGAAGTAGATCCTCAAGGTAACATTGATCATACACTACAAAAAACTCTTGATATTTGGATTGATTTTGCTCCACCTTCAATTTCCTATTCTAAATTTCTTGTGGAAGAAGAAGATGGAACATACTCCTATGATATTTACACGACGCCTCGAGATATATCTGGAATTGCTGCAACAAATCTTTATTGGACTAAAGATGATCTAAACACTGAAGCCGACCCTACTTGGTATTTCAAGATGATGGAACTATTAGAAGATAATAAGACCTACTTTGCTACAATAACGGATTTAATTTTCCAACAAAAGGTTTCATTTTATATGGAAGCCATGGATAGCCTAGGTAACGTAGGAAAAACAGCTATTGAGAATGCTACAGTGGTGCCAGAGTACCAAACTTCAGGGACTATCAATGAATTCATGTTACTTCAAGAGAACGCCACACAATGGCTACATTTTGCATCACTCTCGGGAACAGAGGGATTTCTCTGGATTAGAGCGGAACAAACGCTAATAACCGATTTTGAATCTAATAATGAATTGAATATCAATTTAGTATTCACCGATGAGGAATCTGAAATCTATGAACTCAAATCACCTTCAAATGCGCCCTTTAATTTCAGTTGCATGATTCGAGGAAATAAGAGTCTAACCATCATACGAGTTTATTGGGCAGTTGAAAAAATAACAACCCTGGGAGAAGTAAGTGAAAAATTAGATAAAACTACACGCACTATCCTCTGGAAAGCTAATCTTTCTGATCAGTCAAGTAAATACTTATCATTAATCATTCATGATTCTGAGCTCGTTGCAAAAGTATATGTATTCTCTTCGGATTGGATTGAAGTAGGGAATTTCACAGCTACAACCCCTCTAGAAATATCTACAGGAACATATTACCTTTGGGTCATTCAAATCGTTCGTACAGGACAATTCTCAATTGTTTATGATGAAACTCCTTTCACAGATCCTGACAAATATCAAGAAGAATATGAGGGTGACGCGGGAATGATTGGTTCTGACTCTTCTATCTTCATTATATTCGCTGGAATCCTGTGTTGTGGGTTATTGCGCATCCAAAAAATCAAAAAAAAGCGACCCCGAGACTAGGATAATACAAATAGTTAAATTACCCCTCTTTATTGCATTAATGAAGTTAAAATATGAAAGAAAAACTGGGAAAAAACATGAAAAAAGCTTTAATAGGATTTACAATCATAATAATAGGCATACTCTTGTCATGCTTAGCTATAGCTTTTACAATATCCAGCTCGCAAGAACCTAATGTTATCATTCCTGATAAACATGTTTTACCTACAAGTACACATCTTATTAATAATGATAGCACTTTTAGCTTGCTTGATACCTCTTATAGCACAGAAATAGTTAATCGGGAGAGTAAATTTAACAAGCTTATCCCAATAATTCCCAGTGATGGGGGGGAAGGAGGACTTATAGCAATAGGCTTTGGAAAAAACGCTACAGGGATGAAAAAGGGATTAATTCATCTTTATAATGTTAGCCAAGTACAAGATCAAGTTATTACAGCTTTGATAGAGGAATATTCAGATAGTGGGCTTCTATCCAGCGAATATATTAGTGGAACCTTGATTAATGGAAGTTTGAATGAAGCTTCCACAGATCCCATGATAGTTGCATTGAGAAAAAGCAATGAGACGATATTTGAAGTGGATTTTTTTTCAATCTCATTAGTAAATGGTATAAGCCTGAATTCATCATTCACTATTCCTGCAACAATTGTTTTGGCACCTGTGGGAATTAAGGTCTTAGATGTTGATAATGATAATATACAGGAACTCTACATAATGGGAGAAAATAATTCACTTTGTATTCTTGCTGAATTCAAGTACAATTCTACAAATAATTCCTATTATTATTCTCATTCGTTATCATGGTCAGCTCTCCAAAGTTCCGGCTGTATAGATTTCACAACCTTTGAAACAGCAAGTTCAGTAGATTTCATTATCACTGGACTAAATAGTTCTACAGGACAATTTCTTAGCTATACAATCGCGATAACTCTTAATCGAGATACAATACGGCAGTTTAATATTACATCGATCTCAGAAATTACTTATCCTGCTCCTGACTATTTCAGAGTTTTTTCAATGAAACAACTGAGATCACAGAATCCCGAATATCACAAATTGGTGCTTTTTGGAGTGAAATTCGGCGAAATGAATCCAGGTTGTGTAGTTCTTAACTATACTGATGGAAAATTTGGAGATTATGAAATATTTGTTAAAGAGGAAATATTGAATCACTGGTCTCTAGATGGAATTATATTCGATCTTGATTTGGATGAGAGTGAAGAGATCATTCTTACAAGTTATAATGCTGTTGTTACTGGATTGAATAGTTCTATCAATCTTCTAACCAAATTAGAAGAATACCAGGAAATCGACATGGATATAGTTGAATCAATGAATATCAAGGCTTGTACAACACTAAATTTAGTCGATAGCACAGTAATTATTTGGACTGGAGAGAATTCGAGTAATGAGGCTATAATTGAGTTTTATTTAATAAATTATAGAATTCCGCTTTGGATCCGAGGAGGTCCTGAGATCTTACTCTCAGAATCATCATACCTTATATCTTTTGAACCAACCGATATTAGCGGAGGGGATAGAATCCGAGAAGATCTGGATGTCTATGTAGGATTTAAAAACTACCCCAATTCGTTTAAAATTCTGAATAAAATCCCCGGTAATATATCCCTTGAAGCTCCTTTAATAGACTATTCAACTACAGAAACTATTATGGTTTCAATAGTAAAAGAAGGAAAAGAAGTCAGAGTTTTTGAATATGAGGTAACTATAGAATTAGAACCACTATTTCAAATAGAACTACCACCATCTCCGGTAATTCCTGAGTACAATTTAGAGCAAATTCCGATACTACTTCATATTGAAAATCGAATGGCAACTAATTATATTGCAGAAATATCATTAGGGGAGTACGGGCAGGAGTGGGTGTATGGAAATGAAATAATTTATTTGAGTCCTGGAGAATCCAGAGATATTTATTTAGAAGTTCCGTTAGAAAAAAGAGATTATATAGAGGACATAAATATCACTATAGATTCAAATACTGGGAAATTTCAATTTTTAACTCAGATCGAAGTTGCACGCTCAAGTTCGGAAATAACTTCCGCAGATGTCATGGGGGTATTTTGGATAATCTTAGTTCTTACCTTCATCGTTTATATGATCTTTGGGGCTGTCATTTTCTATGATACCCGCACTGCGATTCATGAACATCTTGAAACCGATAATCCCTTGAAACTAGAATTTCCTTGGATTAAAAGTCTTGTAATTCCTATATTACTAAGAAAATACGAAAAAGAAGGAAATTGGGAGTTCGGCATTAAATTAGCAGCAAAATATTACAAAATTCATAGTATGACAGCCTTTCTAAAACTTAAGGCGAAAGAAAGTCTACAATTGGGTCAGGAAAAAATATCCCAGAAAGAATTTATGCAAGCTAGAGACTATTGGATTGTCGCTAGAGAAGATTTGGAAAAAATAGGCTATGGTCAATGGTTGAAGACTCTAGATATGATATTGGAACCGATTAAAAAAATCGTCGAAGTGGAAAACACTCAAAAAGGAGTAGAGAAAGCTTCTTCGTTACTCAAAGCCTTTCAACACTTAAGCGCTCTTGAACTTCAGAGAATGCAGATCATGGATGTGCAGTTATCAGTACCGCTGTATCTCGTGGCGGAGAAAATTGGTTTCTCATTTAGAGATGCGAAAGATCTCCAGTCATCCCTCACATATTTACAGCTTGCATACCAAGCAGCCCCTGACGCAGAAAAAACAAGAATTGTAAACACAATCACGGAATTAATAAGTCTTGGAGGCACACCAACAGAAATATCGCTTCCTTTTGATGAAGAAAGACTTGCAGAAAGAATTTCGAAACGTTCTATTCGTTGTTTTGTATGTGGAACCATAAAAGAGGAGGCTGACAAACTTTGCACGTGTGGGAGCGAAACCGTCATTTGTTCAGTCTGTAAACTTCCATTGACCTATGGAATTACTTGGGCAGAATGTCCGCATTGTAATTGGAAGGCACATCAAGATCATCTACGCGAGTGGATTAAAATGAAAGGAACATGCCCTGTGTGCAAGAAAAATGTTAGTAGGGATGATTTACTAGTCAACAACAATAAAAACGGAAGTTAGAAACCGAAATAATAAATGAAAGTTAGAAACCAGTAAGACGGTAGTATCTTCCCTAACAATTTATATTCAGTATTTTAATTATGAAATAATGTAAGAAAACCTTTGAAGAAATAACATTGCGGCGATGAAGTATGGTAAGAAAGGGAGCAACGATTCAAGCAGGAATTAATAAATCACTGGGTAGAACTAACAAATCGGGTCGTCCTGTTGGTGGACATGACCCTCGAAATACTTTAAATGACCTAACAGGGACAGAATGGCTGAGGTTCCTTAAAAGCTGGTTTATCTTTGATGCTCTTGCTGCGGATTTAAAAGAAGAACGAGAGATTACAAAAGACTGTGATCAACACCCAGCGACTTTTTCTCCCACGTTAGTTGCGGAATGGATTAAGTTTTTCACGAAAAAGAATATGACAGTTCTTGATCCTTTTGTGGGAATTGGAAGTACACTCGTTGCTTGTGATCGTACAAACCGTTACGGTTATGGAGTTGAAATAAACCCACAATTTGCAGAAATCGCGCAAAAACGTGTAACAAACAAACAAAAGATCTTTATCACAGACGCCCGTCAGCTCATTAACCTTGATTTACCACCAATAGATTATTGCATTACAAGTCCCCCTTATTGGTCAATGCTACAGAAAATTGATGTCAATCAAAAAATACGAATTAAAAAGAATCTACAAACAGATTATGGAAACTTAGATAGAGATTTAGGTAATATTGAAGATTATAATATATTCTTCCAAGAAATGATTAGTATCTTCGATAAAGTATATGATATTATGAAAAACAAAGCTTATTTGACCATTATTGTTCAGAATGTGGTTGAAAAATCCAGAATGATTCCCTTCGCTTGGAAACTCGCAATTGAACTCTCAGAAAAATTTGTTTTGAAAAAAGAAAAGGTTTGGTGTCAAGACCATAAGAATCTCCACCCATTTGGCTACCCATATGCCTATGTGACCAATACACACCATCATTATTGCTTAGTTTTTCGAAAAGAAATCTGAAATAATAATAAAACAAATATTAGTTATGTATTGGATTCTTCTGTGGTTTCTAAGATCTTTATCAAATTATTCAGGTAACTATCCTCATGATGGTGTTTACCTGCTTCACCGGTTATTAGGCCAAACCAATCTTCTAAACCCTCATAAAATGGTTTATCATGGGATGGATCGATAATTATGCCTTTATCATTATCTATAAAAACTTCTGTCCCTACATGACGGTAACCAAAGATGTTAGGTGGAAAATCGGGGACTATATCACCATCATTTATAACTCTAAAACTTTCTTGGATCTTATTATTAAAATACCTTACAAACCACCTATTTCCTACACGTGGACCTCCATAGGTATAAAGCGTTATGTTCATCCTCAATGTTTCGTTCAAATCCAAAGCTGCTAAAGTTGCAAGGCTCGCACCTAGACTGTGACCTGTTATTAAAAGCGAATATGCAGGATTTTCATCCATTAGTGCCATTATTTTGGTTCTAATTTCTTCTTGTATAGAGTTAAAAGCACCTAAAAATCCACTATGAACTTTTGGTTTTTTAAACCATTTCCCAACTTTGGGATAGTGTTTAAGAAGCATTTGAGCATCCGTAAACCAATCACGTAGGTTCTGGGGTTCTGTACCTCTAAAAGCCAAAACCATTCGAGTATCATCCCTTGCGATGTATCCCTGAGTATCGGTTTCTGTGTTATCAATAAAATGGTACAGTTTTAAGCCGTATGGTTCGATTTTAGCATTTATCTCCGATTCATTATGATAAGCTGCTTCAGCTGCAGCTATTAAAAGAACTGCATCTTCTAAGTTAAAGGTAGAGTGTGCCATACCTAAAAAATCAATGTGTTTGTATTTGAATGTTGTTATCTTACGTCTTGTTGGTTTTCGTCCATATGTAGTGCAGTTATGAGTTGTGGAAATTCTTAGAAGTGATGGAATCTTAATAGAAATTCTGAATCCTTGTTTTCATCCAAATAAATTGATATAACTTCTTTTTCGAATCGAATAAATTTCCAATTAGGGGGGTTAACAAATAAACTTGATTGAAGCATATCCCAAATTCCACGTTTAATTTTTACTCCGATCAGATGAATATTTGAGGTTAAATTCCATTTTCTTTTGGATAAGATGTTATTTAGGTTATGGCGCAAAATATCGAATTTATGAAACCAAAATATGTCGCTATGTGGAAGAATTCTTCCTAGTTTAATCAATTTCTCGATTTTAACATGTTTGCATTCAACCCATTGATTAATATCAAAGTTTGTCTCAACGGGAATTTCAGGTGTCCTAAAAGAGATTAAGTCGGGTTTGTATTTACGAAAACGAAATTTTGGTTCAATAATTAGTGAAGAATTCCAAAAATAAAGATAAGCTAACAATTTTAGTACAACATGCAGAGAAGTCTCTGATCTACCTTTTCGCAGTATTAATTGCCTAACTTCTATCTCTCTACTTTCATATTCTCTCTCTAAGGTAACTGTAATCTTTCGAGAGATTTGTTCATTCATTGAATTAACCAATGAGGTCTAAATTATTAGTGCTATCTATTAACTCTTGTAGAAAAAAAATAATACCGAAAATCTCTCAGGACGGAAGATACTCCTGTAGATATTCGTATTCGGGGGTTAATTTTCCACGGTAGACAATTACAGCATCTTTTATCTCCCGTGGCAATTTTAGATCATCAAAATCAACAGTGAAGTCTGCTTGGGCTATAGAGAGAATAAAGGGCTTTAATGTCTCACTAAATGATTTTGATGCCTCTTTAGGTAATTCACATGGCAGATTATCAACTGCCATAATTGGTATACCAGGAGATGTAAATCCAGGAGTGATAGAGTCACTTAATGGATTATATGTGAAAACAGGATTATCAGGCTCTGTTACATCTAAAGTCCCTTCGATAGCACCTTCAACATCACATGATATATCACCAATGGCTTTTAGCCTTGCGTTTTCACCGATCAATTCTTTAAAATCACTCTTTGTTATTAGCCGTGGATATTTTGAGGACCAATAGATACCGTTGACGAGAATGGATAAATAGGGAATGTATTGCTTAAAGACACCAGAATATTTGTCTGATCCATGACCATAATAATCCTGTAAGTCAAAAGCAAAATCACCTTTGGATTTAACCATATGCTCTTCTTTGAAGACTACTTTATAGACATGATTTGCAGAAAACTCTCCTTTCTCGAAAAAGGATTTTAATTTTGTAGGATCGATTTCTATTGATGGTAAGATGTCATATATGGATTGGGCTCCCCGTGACACATTTCCATAACCAGAGAAGCCACAAATTAAGGGAACGATGCGTGAGTCAAGCCCCTCAGTTTTAATTTGTACTGCTACCTCGCCCATGGCATTCTTAAGCCCATTAAGCCCCTCATATTCATATGTATGCTTTAGTATAGCGAATGGCGTTTGTATTCCTTCAACCTGTGATAGCCGTTGCCCAAAAGCCCAGAGAGTTTGATTCATGCCTGCAAGCCCTGCCCAATTTCCAAAGAATATTAGTCGAAATCCTTTTTCATTCGTTACTTTCTCATAGTCAATGAGGGTGGCTTTGGATTCGATTATATGCTTTAGCATGGGCATATTATGTTTTTGACCTTTGATTACATGGCTGAAAAAGATATATGCTTTATTGGATTCAATATGTTTAATGGGAATTTCCTTGATTGCGAAAATAATATCTGCATCTTTAAGGTTTGAACTTACAGTGGCCCCAACATCTCTGTACTCCTTATCTGGAATAGCACGAATGCTGGAGGATTCTACAAAAAACTCAAGGTTATTGTTCTGAATCAATTCCTGAACATGCTCAGGAGTGAGGGGAACGCGTCTTTCCCATATGTTTTTATCTTCTAAGCGAATTCCGATTTTATTTGGCATTTTTGAAGTCAACTCTCTCATTTCTATTAAATAACTGGAACATTCGTATTTGTACTACCGAGTGTTTTTAAATACAGACTGTGATTCTGGTTTTTTTATATTTATCCAACCTTTCAAGAGCATCGTAACGGAAAAAATTGCATGGAGCGTATTATTGGTGAAAAAAGTTTTAGTTCTTGGTGCAGGTTTGGTTTCAAAACCATTAGTGGACTACTTGCTGCAACAACATCATGTTGTGGTTGCAAGTCGTACTGTAAGCAAAGCAGAAGCTCTCATTGGGGATCATCCTGAAGGTGAGGCTATAGCATTCGATATCACTAAAGAAGAAGACAAGCTGGACGATCTTATTGCAGGAGTGGACCTTGCTATTTCCCTGCTTCCATACATTTACCATGTTAAGGTAGCTGGGTATTGCTTAAAATACAAGAAACATCTCGTTACAACATCGTATGTAAGTGATGCAATGGGTGCTTTGGATGCACAAGCAAAAAAAGCAGGAGTTATATTCCTAAATGAAATCGGTGTCGATCCAGGCATAGATCACATGGGAGCAATGAAAATTATCCATGAAATTGAGGAAGCTGGAGGAACTATAGCCAGTTTTCGCTCTTATTGTGGAGGTCTTCCTGCGCCTGAAGCCAACACCAATCCTTGGGGATATAAATTCTCTTGGAGTCCACGCGGGGTAGTTCTCGCAGCAAGAAATGATGGATTGTATAGGGAAGACGGTAAAGAGATCTCGGTACCTAATAAAAAACTATTTGCATCTCATTATAGAATTACAGTAGAAGGTCAGGAATTTGAGGCCTATCCCAATCGGGATTCTCTTAGCTATATCGAGACATATGGATTAGAAGGCATAAAAACCATGTATCGTGGTACTTTGAGAAATATAGGCTGGTGTGATACATGGCAAGCTATCAATGATTTGGGTTTTCTAGATTTAGAAGAACGTGAGGATCTTAAGGGACTTACTTTAGCAGACGTTATGAGACTTCTTACTAAAGCCCCAAAGGAGAAAAATCCAAGAAAGGCTGTAGCTGAATTCCTCAAACTTAAAGCCGATTCTCATGTACTCGACAAGTTAGAGTGGTTAGGTTTATTCAGTGAAGATCCTGCTCCTGAAGAAATTACTGTTCTAGATATACTAGCCAGTCAGTTGAATAAAAAGCTCCAGTATGAGGAGAAAGAACGAGACATGCTTGTTCTGTTTCATGAATTCATTGCGGAATATCCAAAGGAAGCTCGGAAAGAAAAAGTCACCGCAGCACTCATTGATTATGGAATTTCAGGCGGTCCTACAAGTATGTCAAGAACTGTCGGTCTCCCCGCTGCTATTGCAACAAAACTAATCCTGGAAGGCAAGATAAAAACAACTGGAGTCCATGTTCCTGTCACTCCCGAAATTTATAGCCCAGTTTTAGCTGAGCTTGAAGAAATGAACATTAAGTTTGTGGAAGATAAAATTCCTATCTAGACCTTTCAAACCTTATTTCTCTTTTTTCTATTTTGGAGTAAAAATACGGTTGAAACTACCTTCTGTAATCGTCAGAATAAATACAATCCAATTCCTTGGAGGAGTGGGGACAATGGTAGGCTTCACATTTGTTCCACTCTATTTACGAGATTTAAAGGCTTCTTATTCAGAGATTGCCTTTGTTGCTGCAGGATATGCTATTCTATTGTTCTTCTCTTCATTAATAGCTGGGCGAATAGCTGATTTGTCTTCTCGGACTCGTGTAATCATTGTAGGTCTTGTATCTACCACCTTGGCATTCTTTCTCCTTAGCTTCAGCAATACAGTAACATCACTTGCATTATTTCGTATTGTTTCCGGATTTACGATTGGGATCTATCCTGCTGCCCTGGCTGCTTTGTCTTTTGAAACTCGCGTGGGATCGCTTGGAAAGTTTTCTTCATTTAATAGTCTGGGTTGGGCATCTGGTGCTTTATTTGGAGGTTTAATTGCAGAGTATTTGGGTTATTCGGCTGCATTTTTTATCTCTGCTATTTTATTTTTAATAGCTTTAATTCTAGCTCTTAGTCTACCAGAAACTAGACTTTTCAATTCATTTAAGGGAAAATCACCTCCTATCTTTCCGTTGACGATATTAAAAGCTAACGCCGCTGTCTATATGACGTTTTTGCTTCGTCATGGAACTGCAATGGCAGTTTGGGTCTTTTGGCCACTCTTTTTAGAAGAAATCGGAGCCAATGATTTTCAAATAGGAATAGTGCAGTGTGCAAATTTCCTTACTCAATTTTTTGTAATGTTCTTACTGACAGATCGTGGAGATCCAAAAACTCTGATTATGATTGGTTTTGGATTATCAGGACTAACTTTTATGATAATGATCGCTATTCCTCAACTTCTCATAGTTGGTATAGCTCAAATAGTCTTGGGGATTGGATGGAGTGCTCTATATGTAGGAGCTTTACGGGGATCAGTCGAAAATAGTACAGAACGAGCAACAGCTGCGGGGGGATTAGGAGCAACTCAATCAATGTCAGCGCTTGCAGGACCCATTATTGCTTCTTTCTTAGCACTCTGGATTGACAAGCCCTTTATGTCCACTATGTGGCTCGCTATGATTGCAAGTTTTTTCGCAGGGTTAATTTTTTTAATCTGGGAGAAAAATTCAACTCACAGTGAAAATACTATCGTAATAGATTCAATATAAGCTTGGATTATTAGAAATAATAAGTTAATATATGGACATTATTTGATGTTCCAAAGATGGGAGAATCCTACAGAAAGAAGAACTAATAAGGCTCAATAAAAAAAATTGGAGAGCGTATAATATCTAGACTCCTTAACTCTTCCCCTTTTCCTTTTAACTTTTAAAATTCTAAATGATAAGCAACAAACTAAAAGTTCTATTGAGATTTTATGAGAATCATATTGTCAAACGTGAATATACATCTGTTTCTGTAGATAAATACAGTTATAGAGATAAATTAGTTAGTGGAATATTAATGGTGAGGAGTCTGAAGTTAATTTGATGATGTAATGTAAATTCATTGAATAATAATTGATGAGATGATTTCTTAATTTGGTGAAAAAGATGCGAAAGGAGTGGATATTTAGTATATTGATGTTTTTCTTGTTATTCCCAGCGAAAACACATAGCATTAAAACAAATTCTGAAGAACTAGAGTGGAAAGTCCGATTAGGTGAACAGAATACTTATACATTAAACAAATTCATGAGGAATGGGGATAATATCTCTGAAATTGAAACACAAAATGGAACTAAGCTCAGTATTACACTTAAAAGGGGTACCAATATTACTATAGAATTAACACGACTTAGAGAAGATTATGCTTATGGAAAGATAACATATGGCAACATTACAACCAAAGAAGATGAATTGCCTTACTTTGTAACACCTACAACCCATAATAAAAAGTATTGGGAAGATTGGACAGAGGAAGGGCATCCTTATTTTTGCGGTATGACTGTGGTATTAGAATTCAGTCGTTCAGTAAAAGGAGATATAATAACCGAAAAAGAAAAGATTAAAGATGGTGGTAAGCTTTTCGAAAGAAAAAAGTCTAGAAATTGGAAAACAGGATGGTTGGCGTTTCTTTATAAGAAAACTACTGCTGATGATGGCACTGTTTTAGAAGAAGAAGAGATTCAACAGTTAGGGTATGATGAACTTATCCCGTTAGACGCTCCCATCTCACAGCCAATTTTCTTTGCAATTGCCTGCGTTTCAGCACTTAGTGGTGGAATGGGTCTTGCTTATCTTTACGAAAAAATGAGGAAAATATAGTAACTAATCAGTACTATTTAAATACAGTTAAGCTCGTATAAAGTAGTAGATAATTAATAGATAGATATGAAATTCTGTAAAACAGATAAGGTGAGGAATGATGCGAAAGGAGTGGATGGTAAGTTTATTACTATTTTTCTTCCTATTTCCTGCTGTAATGAGTTTTGGACAGATAGGGGAAGAAGAGTTGGAATACAAGGTCAAAATGGGCGAGACAAAGACCTATGAATGGAAGAAATACATGAATGATGGAAAATCTGAAAGTGAAATGATGACTGTTGATACTGAAGATGGCGAGGTCGAAGTGATTACTAAAAAAGGAGCCAGATGGAGCCTTGAAGTAACCGCTGTGAACGAGACGGGGGCGTATGGAAAATATACTATAGAGGGAGCCACGGGCAGGGATGTGAGGTCTTTGTCATCGGACGAGATTTTCAGGTTTGTGATGCCAACAACGAATAACGTGACATATTGGACTGAGTGGGTGAAAGAGGCTAATACTAACGACGGGGTTGCCTATTCTATAACAGAGGATCTCCTAGTTATGGAACGGCTTTCTGAGGATGATCCTACATACAAGTTGGCATACACTTACAACTGGAAAACGGGGTGGTTGGTACGGCTTCATTACCGATATGAAGAACCAGAGGGACTTTCCGAGTACCTGTTGGAAGAAGTAACAGATGAAAAAACACCATTCGGGTTATCTTTCCCGTTACTTGTGCCTGTTCTTGTATTTATTGGTGCAGGGCTGATCTACCGTTCTAAGAAGAGAAATTAAAATGACGCGAAAGGAGTGGATGCTTAGTTTACTGCTTTTTTTCTTATTATCTCCTGTATTAATTGGTCTCGGGCAAACAGACGAGGAAGAATTGGAATGGAAAGTCAAAGTTGGCGATAAAAAGACCTATGAAATAAAAAAATATATTGTTGATGGAAAAACTGAATCTACCTCTGAAATGGAAACAGAAGACGGGAAACATGTCAATATCACATATAGAAAAGGTCTTAAATTCACTATAGAGATTACAGAGCTTGATAATATAGAAGATGCTTATGGGAAAATGAAAATAAGTGGTATAATTTTGGAAAAACAGCCATTATCGCCTTATATAACACCTACAACGGATAATAAAACTTATTGGAAAGAATGGGTGAATGAGACACCTGAATGGGTAGAAGAGGAAGAAGAAGATGAGGAAATAACATATAACCGTTCAGTAAATGGGGACATTATTATTGAAGAACAACGTATAAGCAGTGAAGATCTCTCTTATGAAACTAAATTGTATAGAAATTGGAAGACGGGGTGGTTAGTCAGTTTATATTATAGGATTGAAACTTCAGAAGTATTATTAGAAGAAGCTGGGCAGAGCGGATTATTTACTATCCCATATGACATCCCACAACCATTTATCTTTCTCATTGTATGTTTCTCTGCCTTTTTTGGTGGAATGGGAATTGCTTATCTTTATGAAAGAAGTACAAAAGGATAAATAGCACTTATTTCTCACTTGTGAACAAAGTTGAAAAAAGCTACCCTAATTAGGTGGATTTTAATTATTCTATAAATTTCCAAGTCTTAAAGAGTGAGATGTATGATCTATACTGAAGGATTGTCGAAAATTTTTGATAATCGGATCACTGCTGTAGATGAATTGAACCTTGAAATCCCAGCAGGTGAAATTTTTGGTTTTCTCGGTCCTAACGGAGCAGGTAAAACTACAACTGTACGACTTTTGTCATGTATATTACAGCCAACTAAAGGCGAGGCAGTGGTGGCGGATTATAGCATTCGTGACGATCCAGAACAACTTAGAAGTAATGTAGGCTTATTGAGTGAAAATCCTTCTCTATATGAGCGACTTTCAGCACATAAGAATTTGGAAGTAATAGGTAGATTATATGGTTTGACGAAAGAAGAAGTGGTCAATCGTATTATTGAACTATCAAAACTTTTAGATTTCGAAAAATACTTAGATATGAAAGCAGGCAAGCTTAGTAAAGGGAATAAGCATAAGGTAGCAATAACTAGAGCTATGCTTCATGAACCTAAAGTACTTTTTTTAGATGAACCAACAGCCTCTTTAGATCCTGAAGCATCCCTTTTAGTTCGTGAAACAATTGAGAAACTTACTTCAACATACGAATGTACGGTTTTTATCTGTACACACAATCTTCCTGAGGCAGAACGTCTATGTGATCGGGTAGGTATTATAAATAAAGGTAGTTTAGCTACAATTGGTAGTCCTGAGAGTTTGCAGAGAGAGAGTTCTCCTCTAATTACTGTTGAAATAGAACTTGTAAAACTGGAAAAAGAACTAATAAATGTCCTTCAACAGTTATCGGGTGTTGAAGATCTTTATAGTGATCTTAAATCTTCCAAAATAATTTTTAAAACCCCTAATCCTAGAGATATTGTCCCTCTTGCTGTTCGTGAAGTTGTTCACAACAACGGAGCTATTATTTCTGTAAAGAAGAAGACTAAAACCCTTGAAGACCTTTATTTTGAGACAGTAGGAAGGAAGAGTGATTAAGATGACTCTTAATTTTAAACGAATCTTAGTTTTAATGGAAAAGGACTGGGCTGACATCAAGAGATCGAAATACGTGATGGTGTCAATAGTTGGAATTCCTCTCCTCATGGCAATTATTATGCCGTTATCGATGGTAGCACCACTTACTTTTACCTCGGAGGAAGAAGCAGGGGATGAACCATTGCCTTATCTAGACAAACTTCCCGCTCCTATTCCCAATTGGGATGAATTAACGGATCGTCAACAAACAATAGTTGCAATGGTGTATTTCAGTCATTTATTTTTTCTAATTATTCCATGTATACTTCCTTCGGTGATAGCAGCTGATAGTATAGCTGGTGAAAAAGAACGGAAGTCTTTTGAGGCGATTCTAGCCACTCCCTTAACAGATACTGAGATTCTAATTGGGAAAATTGGAACTCCCTTCTTACTGGGTATGTTAGGAGCTTTCTTAGGTGCTATCCCTTATATTATTCTTACTGATTTACTTACCTATTCGGAATTGGGCTTCATTGTTGTTCCTGATTTGAATTTTTTACTGCTTTTATTTCTTCTTTCTCCTACAGCAGGACTTATGACTGCAATTAGCATGGTTTTTGTGTCCTCACGAGTAAGTAGCACCCGTGATGCTCAACAACTAGGCGGATTGATTGTTTTACCCATGATGTTATTCCTTTTTGGTCAAATAATCTTAGCCTTTTTTTCTCCCTTTACAATTGTACTGGGAGCAGTCATCTTTGGACTGATTGATTTTTTTCTATTCCGAATGGCTCTAAAAATCTTTTCTCGTGAAGCTATCATAACAAAATACACGTAAGAGAAGTTGTTTTTATTGAATTATGATATAATAATCGCTGCTTCTATAACCACACTTCTTCTTCTTTTTATCCTAGTTTATGTCCAGCAACGCTTATCCATAGCTCCTAGGATTTATTATGGTTTCATTAGCATCGCTCTTCCGTTGAGCTCATTAATTAATCTCTTGAAAGTCCCCCTTATTTACACCCTTTTCTCTTCAGCATTAGAAAATGAATCACTGGACTTTATAGACATTATAATATGGTTGGCAATTGTCGGTATCTCGGAAGAAGTAATTAAGATTCTGCCAATTACAATGCCTCGTTTGAATAAAATTGAGCATAACTCTCAACAATTAGCGATATTGGGATGGTGTCTTGGTACAGGTTTTGGAATAGGGGAGATTTGGTATCTAGTGTTTCAAATTAGCATGACAAGCGAGGAAACACAGTACAACTGGTTGGCATTACTCAATGGTTTTGGAATGGAAAGATTTTTCGTTGTTTTCGTCCATGCGGCGTTAACATTGATCGCTGTTAAGGGGTTAGAAGAAGGAAAAAGAAACTTCTTAAAAACACTCACAATAGCTGCTATATTACATGGGTTTTTTGACTCCCCCATACTTCTTCATCAAATTGGATATTTCTCCTACCTCGAAATGATTATAATTGTATTTATGGAAATGATAGGCACTTTTGTAGCAGCAATTTACCTGTTTTTTACTTACTATTCCTCAACTATTTCACCATTGGAAGAACGTATAGTCCAGAAGAGAAATCTTCTCATACGAGCTAAGAAAGCTATCGAAAAAAAGAGGGAAGAATAGTAAGCTTTTTTTCGATCTTTAACTTAATGAAGAAACGAAATGATTATAGACTCAGTTTATTAGGTTGTTATTCATGAATTGTACTTTATTGGCTAATAGAGGTAATGAAACCTTCGAAAAAGTTGTTCAGGAAGGCATACTATCAGCACAAAACATTGTGTATATTGCAACAGCGCCAATTAAGGATTTTGTTGTAGGTACTGAAAACCGTAAACCTGTTCTCTTCTCCGATATTGTACGAAAAATGGCAAAACGGGGTATTAAGTTCCTTATTCTGACTTCTACAACTGATTTAAACAAATGGCATTTTTACAAGCGATTAAAGAACATTCCGAACCTTCATTTTGCTAGATGTCTTAGAAATCATATGAAAATGATCCTTATTGACGAACGACTCTTGTATATAGGGTCAGCTAATATTACTGGAGCAGCTATGGGGAAAAGAAAACCAAATAATGTTAATTTTGAACTTGGAATTATAACCGAAGATCAACAGTACCTATTAGAAGCTCAGAAATACTTTCTTGAGATCTTTACTGGTAAGTATTGTGAGGGCTGCAAACGGCAGAAAGATCGACGACCAGAGTTTTATTGCTCGGGTATCCATACTTACAGAAAATAAATACCGAGAGAAATCATGAGGGAGAAATGATGAAGAGTAGGGATATACTAAAGAGAAAATAGTATTTTCAAGGAATAACGTAAGAAAAGAAATGATTTAGAGAACTCAACCCATAGTAACCTTTTTTGCCGTATTTTTCTTGTTTAAAGTTAAGGTTAGTAGATTCATGGTTATTAACGAAAATAGAACCAAAAGAAATTAGAATCAAAATATGAGATTAAAATGTACTTTTACAATTTTGAGAGAGGAAATGGAATGGGAATTAAATCTGAAAATCCAAGTCCAATGAGACTTATCGTAGCAGCAATCGGTGGTACCGTCTTTTTTCTATTAAATTGCTTATTTCCCTATCTTAATATGCTTTTCTCGTATCTAGAAGGAGATATTACACACTATTGGCCTACAGAGGTTTCAAATGGAGTTTCGATAAACTACAGTGACTGGATAGATCTAATTGAATTATCCCGTGGAGAATCAAAAGCGAAAATTTTCTGGCAACTGATAGATATCTGGCAATGGATTCTTCTATTGGGCGGTCTCGCGGCATTAGTATTGGTGATTCTTCCACCACTCTTCGTAATGAGAGGAACTGAACTTGAGACACCAGTCGATCTCGGTCTACTTGGTTTCATCATTGGTTTAATTGCAAGCGGAATCGAGTGGCTCCTTTTCATTTTAGCGTGGCAATTGGAAGATTGGGTTACATCACCAGATTTGGGATTTATCCTCCTGATTTTGAACTTTGTTGGCTTTGTAGTGCTCTATCTGGCAGCTAAACCTTCCATACTCGTTGCGGAATGACGCTAGAGAATAGAACCTTCTCCCCCTTCTTTTTTTAATTCAATATGGTGTATTTCTGAATTATTAAGTAGCTCCGAATTTCTCGTAGGAAACAAGTTCATTTAACGTTTTACGTGTCTTAGTGGGTGTTTCTTTTGGATAGCCAGCAGAAACTACAGCAGTAATATGATAATGGGCAGGGATATCAAGAAGTGCCTTGATTTCATCTTCAAAAGGGGTTTTATAAGCGCCTGTCCAACATGTCGATAAACCTTGAGCATGAGCAGCAAGTAAAAAGTTTTGAGTGGCAACAGAGCTATCTGACAGAAAATATTTCTCATGGATTTCGGGATCACCTAAAACGATTAAGTTCACAGGTGCTTCTGCCAGAAATTTAGCATAAGGATGAATTTCGCCTAATTGTGCTCGTGTTTCTGCATCACGAATCACAATGAAATACCAAGGTTGTCTATTACCTGCCGAAGGAGCCCAACGAGCTGCTTCTAAGCAAGCTTGGATTTTCTCATCTTCAACTGGATCACTTTTATATTTTCTAACACTTCGACGACTCCGAATTGCTTCCAAAACATCCATTAATCATTCCACCTTCTCTTATTGATTGACAAATAATTGAGATGAAGTTTTTGCAGTCACTTATTATTTAAGATCAACGTCAAAGTTTCATCAACTGCTTTCTTAAATGTAGAAGCTATACTAACTGTACCATGATCAACCAGAACTACTGTATTGATGGTTTCTAAAGCTTTAGCAGCCATTTCTGCCAATTCAATAGAACCATAGGGGACGTAATGAGAGGTTCTAGGAATTTGGGGATTAGATTGGAGGTATGAAAGATTTGGAGGATGAAGATGAACAATTCCGTTGATATCCTTTCTCTTCTGATAGATTTGCCAATGGAGATTCGTCTCAGAAGAGGGTAAACGATCCCCGTAATACTGAATGCAAGCATTTTCCTTTATTTGTGAATGAACTATGACACGAACAAGATGGTGATACCACAAGTCGCATAGATCTGTTCCTGACCCCGATATAATGAATCCCTCTGGAGAACGGAGACTGACATTGCCAGCCATCTCTAATATGGCGCCTCGCGGGAGACGTTTGGTTTCCATAAGTAGTTCTGTGGCTAGTAGGTGAAGAGATGGAGCAGATAGATCTAATGACCCCAAACATTCAACTGAAAACTTAATACCCACATACTCTTCACTCAATTTTATCACTAAGTCTCTAAAACCGATACCGCTAACATCATATCCTTAACTAATGATCGGATCATCTTACTAAGATTTTGATTCCATTCTTGATTCCTAGGATAAGTTACGAACAGAAAGAGCTGGGATGAAAGGGGATATATCTTTATTATTTTATTTTCACCTTCAAAGCTGATATGGGCATTCTCACCTTCGAATAATTCACTATATAGGGAAGTTAGTCCTTTTATCCTCTTTACGTCGATTTTTTTCCCCTTTACAGGCATACCACCCTCTCCTACATATTCGATGACCCAACCTTCTTGATCCACAATATAAATTTCAACTAAGATACCTTTGAACTGAGCAAAGATATTTTTAACCTTACTCGCAAATTCAGGACGAAATTCCAGCAATAATTCACGAAAGGTGTTCTCTCCAGTATCATCCAAAATTGAAGTTTTATGAATTTTAAACCCTTGAAATAGCTTAGTAGCTGCGTTAACATTATTCTTAAGTGCTTCTTGCATTTCGGGATCGAATTTATGTAATAATACACAAATCTGTGGATGAATATCTTCTTCCTTGAGTGTTGCTAATAATTGATCAAAATATTCCCGACTTTCAGCGAATTGATCTTTATCTTGGATGTCGATAACATGAAGAAGTAATTCTACACCGCGAAAGATGTAGGGATGAAGAAGGTAATAGTCCCGGAAGTTCTTTTGTCCTCCTAAATCAATCATATTAACTGTAAAATCGAGATATTTGAATTTAAGAGTTGAAACACCTACGGTGGGTATCATGTCCTTGAGAATTTCCTCAATCCCCCTTCCAACAAAAGATAGATCCACCAAACTTGTTTTTCCTGCGTTTCCTAAACCCGTGATAGCCAAAGAAGGCATAATAATTCACCAGATTTCACAAAAGGGGAAAATATCGGTTATTCATAAGGAAGTCAATCTAACCTCAACTAAGCTCTTTTGCATTCTTCTATTTCCATTTTTTAAAGAGAATCTTATTAATAAGAAAAACAAGATCTTCTGGCTCTGTTTTATCTTCATAATCTTCCCAAGGCATTATTTGGTTATGATGAACCATAGTGCCATCATTTAAATTCCAAAAGATTTCAACTGTTTTATTTCTGAGAGAAAACCAATCTCGGGTGATACCAGGTTCAGCTATTTCCAATCGACGAAGTGGATGAAGAGGACGGGGAAATGGAGTAGGATCGTAAGGGGTGACATCAATCCACAGCTCTCGTGCGGCTTGGGCAGTAGGAAGAGAGAGGATCACTTCTGTAATCGCTTGATAGAGAGAGGTATAAAATTCACTTTTATGGATATGAAGACAGTTTCTATGATCAGATCCAAGTTTACGCAATAAATAACGATTTCTTTCAGCCTGTGAGGTAGCAGCACCTTTTCCATATGTACTAGGGTCATCTATATCTAATATATCAATGATCTGACGCAGTGCTAGAAGGGGATCCTCTTTGAGTTGGTCTCCAAAATCGAGTGGTTTTTTTCCTCCTCCAGATTCAACTGTCATTGTTCCAAATAAGATTTTACCCCATGCAGCTTCTTTAAATCCTTTTTGAAGCTGACAGACTTCCACACCCGTTAGATTAAAACGATGCCAACCTACCCCTTCCTGCATTGCCGGTTGAGCATCAATTCCATGTCTTTTAAAAAATCTTTGAACGATTTGATTCGCAACTATCCAACATAAAGGGTAATTGAGCCACCCGTCCTTCCATACTTCCCTAGCTCTGTCCACCTGAAGTCTAAGCTCCATCTTCATCACCTTTACCAAAGGACATGTCTATAGAAAGACTCCTCACTAACAGCAAGGCTAATCTTCTCCTAGTTTTAAGATATTATTATAATAAATTAAATGCCAAATTACATTTTTGCTCTAGTACTGTTTTAGATATAAGCTTCGGAATGCTTTAGAAGTTTAGTTTTACTAATGTAATCATAGAATTAAGTCTTAAAAACCCCTTTAAATTTAAAGGAGAGATTTAAAAATGTCAAAAAGAATAGGTGTGCTCACAAGTGGCGGTGATACCCCGGGTATGAATGCGGTTATCCGTGGAATCGTCTATAAAGCCGATAAAGAAGGTTATGAAGTAATCGGAATCAAAGACGGTTGGCAGGGACTGTTAGATAAAGACTCAGTTATTTTAACAAAACAAGATGTTTGTAGTATTTGTGATCAGGGTGGGACAATTCTTGGTAGTAGTAGAGTGAATCCATTTAAAGTAAAAGGTGGGGTAGAAAAAGCAAAGGAAACTTTTAAAAAACTAGAATTAGAAGCGATAATTGCCATTGGTGGGGATGATACACTAGGAGCAGCTGATAAGTTTACAAAGGAAGGTTTACCCTTTGTAGGAGTACCCAAAACAATCGATAATGACCTATCAGCTACTGATTATACATTTGGATTTAACACAGCTGTAACGATTGCTACTGAAGCTATAGACAGATTACATACCACTGCCAGATCTCATCATCGTACAATTGTAGTTGAGATTATGGGTCGTCACGCAGGCTGGATAACTTTAGAAGCAGGCATTGCTAGTAGTGCACATATAATTCTCATCCCAGAAGAGCCTTTTAGTATAGATGAGGTTGTAAAAATAGTTAAACGGGCTTATGACCAGGATGGATATTGTATTGTGGCAGTTGCAGAGGGTATCCGTAGTACGGATTTAATATTAGAATTAGAGACAGAAGAAGTAGAATATGATGGTTTTGGCAATATATTACTAGCAAAACTCGGTGTAGGAAAGGTTATTGCAGAAAATATCAAAAAAATGGCAAAAGTGGATACTAGGCATGTGGTTTTAGGACATACCCAACGGGGAGGCAGCCCATCTGCTTTCGACAGAGTGTTAGGTACAAAATTCGGTGTTAAAGCTATGGAACTTATACTAGAAGGTAAATTTGGATATATGGCTACTTTACGTGGAACTAAGATAGAGTCATGTCCTATGGAAGATGCTGTCGCAGAGTTAAAAACAGTCGAACCAGAATATTATAAATTAGCGAAGCTTTTCTTCCCCTAAAGAAACAAAATCTCACTATTCTCCCCTTACAATTCTGAAAAGGTGTGTTAATGGGACATATTTCTCATTAAGAATTGGATAGAGAACAACTAAATCAGGAGGAGTAATAATAGTTGCCGTACACAACACTTTGGAATCAAAAACTAAGTAGAGCCCTTAAGGAAGCTAAAAGAGTGCGGGGGATATTCTGTGCATATAACACAAACATTGACGCTTTAGAATACATAGACGAAGAGAAAGCCCAACTATTACTAGCAGTAGATGAAGAGTGCGAAACCAGAATTAAGGAATTCATGAACAATCCACCTCTTCATGTAGAAACACGAGAGCAATTTACAGCAGGTTTACTGTCTTCTATGCTTAAGGGAAAGGCATTACAGTGGTCTACTCAATCAAATGAGCTTCTTGAATGGATTGACATCTTTTTTCAAGGAGCTGATGAAAAACGGATGGGCGGACAGTCGGGCATTATTGTTAATCTCATGACACGCCTTAAAATTGACAATATCCTTATTTATACTCCCTTTCTATCCACTCAACAAGCCTTAGTTTTCAATAAGGGTAATATCACCGTCCCTGTGAACGAAGGGGGAGTATTAAAACTAAAATCACCGAGACGTGCGTCAAGACCTACAGATCCTGTGAAAATGAACTGGATATTTGAATATCAAGAAGGTTTGACGTTCATGTTTGATGGAAAAGTTCATCGAGTCCCTAGAACTAATCGCTTTATTTTAGCGAGCCGACCTCCTGGTTTACGTCCTGTATTCGATCCAATGACAGCTTCGCTTCTTCCAGAAATTGGGATGCTTGTTGATCGAGTTATTATGAGTGGATATCAGTATTTAAAAAGAAAACATAAAGACGGATTATCTTACAAAGATTATCTTGACAGATCGATCCGACATTTAAAGATGCTGAGGTCTAATAATCCACGCCTTCGTATTCACATGGAATTTGCTTCAATTCGCGATGAAACTATCCGAGAAAACATACTCCGAACGATTAGTCCACATGTCGATAGTTTTGGTTGTAATGAAGTAGAATTAGTGGATACGTTACAAAATTTAGGTTTAAATGATGTAGCAAATAAGATCAAAGAGAGAGAATGCGCTGAAACGTTATTTGAAGGTATTTTAAAGCTGATGGATGAACTAAAATTTGAGAGAATTCATCTACATTCACTAGGATTCCATATAGTAATTATAACGAAAGAGTACCCGACAACTCCTGAAGGGGTACGAAATGGCTGCCTATTCGCATCTAATATCTCAGCAACAAAAGCGCTACTAGGAGTCTTCAGTTCAGCAGATATTGAAACATACGAACTCGAAATGGGGAAACACATATCAGTTTCATTTAAAGGATTAATAGAACTTTCCAACTTAGGAAAATATCTGCAGGAAAGGAAAATTCTTTCATGTACACAAGAAGAATTTATGAGCGAAGGTATTAGTAAAATAGACAGTAATAAAACGTTAATATTTGTACCCGCTCAAATTACACCCGATACTCGCTCTACTGTAGGATTGGGAGACTCAATCAGCAGCACAGCTTTCGTATTTGACCCAACTGTCCCAGACGATGAATGTAGGTAAAGTTAAATAAGACTGTATGCAATTTTAAATATCTTAAATCAATTGAACTGTGAGCAATCATGACCTCATTAAATAGTACAGAGGTATACGAATTAATTGTTGCTCTTAATTCCTTTGATTCCTTAAAGCGTCGTTTACTAATTGTACTAGCCCATATATACCCGCGTGCTGTTAGTGGGATTCAACTTGCTCGTTTAGCAGGTTATTCCACAAAAGCTAATGCCTTATACCGAGGTCCTTTAAAGTCACTACAAGAAGATTCAATAGTTCTCGTAGATAAGCTTACTCCACGACTATTCTCCATCCGAATTAACCATGAACACCCGGTAATGAGTTTACTTGTAAAACTGTGTATGGAACATGGACAAGAAATCCGTATACAATTAGAAAGTCTTCTAGAAGATACAGAATAGTATGATTTGATTAATAGAGAAATCCCCTGCAATTTACTTCTATATGTTTTTTCGAACATAAGAAAGGTAATACAATTGAACATAGAAGATAATAATCAGAAGTAAATGACGGATTATCAATGGATCTAAATGCATTTGAAAGAGCAGTTCGACGTACATATATAAAACGTTGGATGTTCGTTGTAGTGGGCATCGTTATTACCATACTATTGCTAGGTGTAGGCAGTTCCATTGAAATCGCTGAAGAATCTCCACCAAATGGAACCCCATCAGATTTATCAACCACCAGTTCTCAATCAAGCGAATTCACATCATCAACAGAAGAAACGACCTCAACTACGTCTACACAAACAGGTACAAACACAAATATAAATGGGAGTGTGAGTTTCAATGGAACTGGTGTAACTGACGCTCAACCGTCTACAGCGACAACATTTGCTCTTTCAGAAACTATGAAAACAACAACTGAGACTAATGCAGCAGAAAATAACTCTATTTATGATGGAAATGGGTCTTCTGATCAAGAAGGAGCGATTATTCTTCCCTTAGAACGAATCCCCAAATCCTTTATCTGGTTATTATGTTTCTTTTTTGGAACTTTTGTAGTTGGAAGTGTTCTATTCACTCAAATGACTCCACCATCCTTTGTAAATCAGCTTTTGAAGGATAATTTACCTGCAAAAACTATCAAAAGACGATATAATAGATTTAATGCCACGCTTAATGGAATAGAACTAAAAATTCGTTTTGTACCTCGATCAAACCGAGGTAATTGGGGTTTAATGATCATTGAAAGTTCCATTGAGGATGCTGATCCTAAGTCTGCAACAACTATTGCTCAAAGGCATTGTATTCAATACGATTCTTCATCCAAATCATTTAGGACTGTTTCCACGTCTGAAGAGCTATTTCTTCGAGCACTCCAAGTTACAAGGGCCAAAAGAATGCTTCAGTCTTTAAACAGCGTCCCTTAAGGCATTTTTGTTATGCTAAAGAGTTGGTTTTTTAAGGGAAAAAAAATTAGAGGGATCTATCATTAAAAGACGTAAGTGATCCGTAGAATGTAAAAATAAGCTAATAATAGTACCTAGATAAACTTGGGGCAGAGACACAGTGGAAAAAGAACAACCGGATGGAAATTTGGAATATAAAGAACGACTCGTTGCTTTAACACCAGAACGTCTTGAAAATCTCGCTTCTCAAATGAAATACCGATTGTTTGAAGGACAAGGAGAAGCAATCTATGAGATTGGTGT
>JAEOTF010000477.1 GCA_016840025.1 Candidatus Hodarchaeota archaeon | reverse complement strand
TTCACTGCTGCTTGAACAATGTTTAAAAGATGCTAAGGGTATGAATGGAGTTGCAGTGGTAACTGAAAAGAGCACCTATTTACCACTGCCAGGGCTTTTCAAAAAAAATGGTTTTAAAATCGTTGCTACTTTTCCACCTTCTTTTAAACTATATGTAAAACGTTTTTCAGAGTCAGCTTCTCTGCCTAAATTTAGTACAGGGATGGAAGAAAGAAGAAAGCAATATCCAATTGGTTTTACGATTTTTGAGACCCATCAATGCCCCTATACACCAAGAATGATAAAAGCCATAGAAGACTATGCAAAACAAGCGAATATACCAGTTCAAAGGCTCTTAATTGCAGACTGTAAAGATGCTCAGAATGGAGTCCATCCGTATGGCACGTCCTGTTATTTGCTTAATGGAGAAGTCCTGACCTATCATGCCACCAATATCACAAGCTTAATGCAAGAACGGTCTTAAAGTAGAAAATAAAGCTATACGTACCCCTTTTTCCTTACTTTTAGAAGAGAGCTAATCTACATCAGACTCTGGTAGACATGTATTAGTCAACATTTACAATTTAGTTAAAAACTGAATGAGATTCCTGGCTATATCAATGATTTTGACTTATCCTAAAGGAGATTAAATGATTGGAAGAGCTATATCAACGATTAATGGACAAAGTTTCCGAGATTGCATTACTAGGTGAAATACAATCCATTTTATTCTGGGATATGCGGACTAAAATGCCTTCAAAGGGAACCAAACAACGAGGAGACCAACTAGCATATTTAAGCGGCGAGGTACATAAAAAAGTGGTAGATCCTCAGATAGGGAAATTGTTGAAAGACATTCAAAATCATGTTGAATTTCACTCTCTTACAGACTTGCAAAAGAGAAATATTTACTTAATTCAACGCAATTATGATCGTGAAACAAAAGTACCTAATGAACTAGTCCAAGAAATTACAAAACATCGCACTAAGTCCTATCAAATATGGACTAAGGCTAGAGAAGAATCGAACTTTGATCTTTTCAAACCCATTCTTAAGAAGATGATTGACCTTCAGAGACAGAGAGCTAACTATATTGACTCTAAAAAACCTCCATACGAGATTATGTTAGATGATTTTGAACCAGGTTTTACCTCAGCCCTATATACAGAGTTATATGTCGAATTAAAAGCAGGATTGGTCCCGCTGATTCAACAAGTCTTATCTTCTCCAAATCAACCTGATTTGAGCCTAATTAAAAGGCATTGTCCTATTCCAGCGCAACAAAAATTGGAACATGATGTTTTACCAATAATTGGCTACGATATTGAGGCTGGACGTCTTGATACAACTGTACATCCATTTACCAGTGGATTCTTGGATGATGTTAGAATCACAACTCGTTATGACGAAGAAGATTTTGCAAGTAGCTTCTTAGCAGTGATGCATGAGTCGGGACATGCTATTTATGGACAAAATTCCCCTAGAGAATATCATAGACAACCTATTAGTGATTTTTGTTCATACGGTATACATGAATCCCAATCCCGTTTCTTCGAGAACATGATTGGACGTAGTCCGGAATTTTGGGAATTCTTTTTACCAAAGTTCAAGAAAATCACCGAAGGCGTATTCGATGACGTAGAGCTCAAGTCGTTTGTCCATGCTTTAAACAAAGTCGAAAATTCTTTTATTCGAGTAGAAGCGGATGAACTGACTTACTCCTTACATATCATTTTGCGTTATGAGATGGAAAGGGATATTTTTGCAGGGAAGATAGCTGTTGAAGATCTACCTCGTGTATGGAATGCGAAAATGAAGGACTATTTTGGCTTAGACGTACCGAATGACGCACAAGGACTCCTACAAGATCCACACTGGGCAAATGGCAATTATGGCTATTTCCCTAACTATGCACTAGGGAATCTCTACGGAGCCCAACTTCTAAACCAATTAGCCAAAGATATCCCTGATTGGAAGGAAAAACTAAGACAAGGCGATGTCTTAACACTTAAAGACTGGTTGGTGAAAAATATTCATCAGTTGGGCAATCGTTATGACCCTTTAGATTTAATCAAGCATGTAACGGGAGAAGAACTCACTCCGAAATATTTCCTCAAATATTTGAGAGAAAAGTATTCCCAATTCTATAAATTCTGAACTCTTTCTTACATTTTGGAGGAAAAATACAGAAATCTCAAAGGATAATGAGAAAATCTAAGTAAAAAAAACAAAAAAATCAAAAAATACTACAGGAACCAGATTCGGAAGTGATTTACAATGGAAAAACTATATAAACGTCTGATGGAAAAGACCTATGAAATTGTTACATTAGGAGAGGTTCTTGGTCTTATTGGGTGGGACTTTGAAGTGATGATGCCTCCCAAAGGAGCTGGACAGCGTGGTAAACAGATGGCTTACCTCCAAGGTCTTATCCATGAAAAATTCACCGATCCAAAAATCGGTCAGTTGTTAAAGGAGATCAAAGAACATAAGGAGTATGATAAACTTACCGATCTCCAAAAAAGAAATATCTACCTACTTCAGAGAGATTATGATCGCCAAACAAAAGTTCCTACGGATTTAGTTAAAGAAATCGCAGAACTCCAAGCAAAATCTGCCGTAATATGGAAGGAAGCAAGGGAAAAGTCTGATTTTGCTTTGTTTAAGCCTTCTCTAGAAAAAATTATTGAACTCCAAGAAAAGAGAGTTAAGTATATCGATCCTTCTAAACCCCCTTATGAAGTCATGTTAGATGAGTATGAGCCTGGTTTTACCTCTGACCTGTATACTAAGCTATTTAATGAATTAAAAGAAGGCTTAATTCCACTTATCAAAAAATGTGTTTCTTCATCTAATCAGCCGGATATAAGTTTGATTCGTAGACATTGTCCTAAGTCTGTTCAGAAAGAATTAGAAGAAAAAGAAATTATTCCAATTCTTGGCTATGATTTAGAGGCTGGACGCCTTGATACAACTGTACATCCATTTACCAGTGGTTCCTATGATGATGTCAGAATCACAACTCGTTACGATGAGAATAATTTCGCACAAAGTTTTTTTGCTGTTATGCATGAAGCCGGGCATGGAATCTATAACCAAAATTTATTTAAAGAGTGTCGGCAACAACCCATTGCTGAACCCTGCTCAGGTGGAATGCACGAATCCCAATCCCGCTTCTTTGAGAACATCATTGGACGTAGTCCCGAATTTTGGGAATTCCTTTTACCCAAATTCAAGAAAATCACAGGGTCAATATTTGAGGATGTTGAGAAAGATTCTTTTCTACACGCTATAAATCGGGTAAAGCAGTCCCCCATTCGTGTAGAAGCGGACGAGGTGACTTATGGTCTTCACATCATTCTGCGATTTGAGATCGAACGGGATATTTTTGCGGGGAAGGTTAAGGTCGATGATCTTCCTAAATTGTGGAACGCCAAAATGAAGGAATATCTAGATTATGACGTCAAAAGCGACGCTGAAGGTGTACTCCAGGATACACACTGGTCATGGGGACTTTTCGGTTACTTCCCTAATTATGCCTTAGGGAATCTTTATGGAGCTCAGCTTCTGAACCAATTAGCGAAGGACATACCTGATTATAGATCCCAAATACGACAAGGAAACGTTTTAAAGCTTAAGGGCTGGCTCGTGAAACATATCCATCTTTTGGGGTCTCGTTATGATCCCTTAGATCTAATAAAGCATGTAACGGGAGAAGAACTCAATCCCCAATATTTCCTTAACTATCTAACAGAGAAATACTCCAAAATCTATGGATTCTAACAAAAGAAGCAATAACACCCCATATTTTTCTTTTTTACTAACATTAGTACAAAAGTTATTTGTCAAGAGTAGAAAAAAAACTTAAAGTTTATTGATATTTAGAAGTAAGAAACAGAATCTGAATCTGTATTTAGGAATAAAATAGAAACATGTAGTGTATTGCATTATGTTACTGAGGTAACATGTAGTGTAATGCATTATATGAAATTTAAGTATCTTATTTGAAAAGAAAAACATGGTATAATAATGAGAACATGTTCTTATCAAAAAATACTTATTAGTGTTAATCTCCTAAGACAGCATCTTATCTACTACTTTAGAACTTTAAGAGATAATCCTCCAAGAGTGAACGCGAAAACTCTTTTAATTCAGTAATATTGACTATAATACGTAAATATAGTAAGAGGACATTAAAAAATGATTTATAAACTGGAAAAGGATGAATATAAAGTAATCCTACCATTGTTCTCTGAATTACATTCCAGTATTCCAGTCAAGTCAATACTATCAGCTACCTTTAGTGAAATTTGGGTAGATTCAAAGATAAGTCCTAAAACAGCTTTTCTTTGGGATAACAGTACAAGATTTTATCTAGCGGGGTATGAGAATAATGAAGAGTTCAATCAATCGTTGAAAACATTGTTAATTGAAACAATTTTTCCAGAGGCAGTTAAGAATAATCTATTTTTCTATAGAGTATATTTTACTTCAAATAAATGGCAAACACGGATTTATGAAATGTTCAAAGAGAAATTTCCTGTGATAAAGGGTCGTAGATTTTGTACTTTCAATCACAAGAGAGTAATTGACTGGAAAAAGCAAATAAACTCCAATGAACTCAGCATGGAGAATATTAATGAGCTATTGCTCGCAAAAACAAATCTGAAAAATCTTGATATGCTTATTGATGCAATTAAATCCCGCTGGAATTCTATCAATGCCTTTATCAGCAGCGGCTTTGGTTATTGTTTAGTCAAGGATCAAGAAAAAATCGTTTGTTGGTGCATCGCAGAAGACATAAGCCAAAACAACTGTGGAATAGCAATAGAAACCGTTCAGGAGCATCAAAGGCAAGGATTTGCTGCATTCACAGCTTCTGCATTTATAGAAGATTGTCTCTTAAGAAATAAGACCCCCCATTGGGATTGTTGGGACGATAATATCGCTGCAATCACAACTGCTGAAAAAGTAGGTTTTGAAAAGTTAGTTGATTATCCTGTTTTTTTTGGGGCATTTGATGAATCTGCTACTTTTTTAATTCTGGGTAATCATTTCTACCAATTAAAAAGATATAAAAGAGCAGCAGAATGGTTTGAAGAAGTAATTAAGGTTGGTAAAGCTTCCAGTGTAGAATTTTTCAATGCAGCATGTGCTTGGACATTAGCAGGAGAGTCAGAAATTGCTGTTAGAAATCTCCACAAAGCTATAGACGAAGGTTGGACTGATTTAGAGCATCTAATAAATGATGCAGATTTAAAAGGGTTACATCACACAAAGGATTGGAAAGGAATTTTAAAACGGCTTCAGACTAAATTAAAAGAAGAACAACTAACTACTTCATGAAACAATACTGTAAATCCCTTAATTAGCTTTTTTTTCTTTTCGTTTGCAACTCTTGCTATCCCTAAACTTGCAGTTTTCTACGGGCGAATATAATGAAAATACAAGTCAAGCTCGTGATTAAAATAGATACAACCATTAGAACCCCTATCTTGGAGATAAGCGTATTTTTCTCTTCTTCTAGATCTTCTTCTTTGGTAAGATCGGGCGTTATATAATAGCTTGTTGAAGTTATGATATCAATGTCGAAAAGAATATTAACTGGCGTGACATAGGTATCCATATGTATACCATCGTATGAAATTAAATTAATTGCAAAATTGACGCTAAATTGGGAAGGAAGCTTACTAGATGAAAAGATATCGGAAAATCTGAATCTTGTGGTGCTTTCAATAATTCCTGTAGTATTTGGGCTGTAAAAATCTGTTTTATTAAGCGATTTAGACTCTTTATTCCAAAATATCTTTAATTTAATTTCTAAAGAGTATGCAAGTACATCTTGAATGACTATTGCTGTAGTTACATCTACACTATCAGAATTACCATCTTCATCAATGTCTCCCTGGCTGGTTTTAACAAAACCGATTGACAAGGGTTGAATAGTTGAAAATTCTAAGAGATTATAATATTTTTGTAAAAATAACGGTTGATTTATGATTGTAAACACTCCTTCCTCATCAGTTGAAGAGAAAGGCACTATAAAGATATCAAGTACAGGTAATCTGTCTAAATCTTCAGCTTTGTGCAAAATTTTCAGGAAATAATAATAGGGAACAGTCACAGTGATATTGTGTAAACCTATGGATAGGTATGTTGGTGATAGTGTGACATTACCAAGATAATAATAATTGTAGTTTCTCAATTGAGCATAAATCCCCGCAGTAAAGCCAAAATCACTTTCTTTATTAACTTCTACCTGTAATATAACTCTAACCGCATCGTAGTTTCCGTTTTGATTCTCTTTTAAGGCGTAATCCGTTATCATTGAAACGTTAGATATTGTTAAATTATGGTCAAAATGACCGATATTAATTGTAAAGTGGGGAATCCCAATCTCCGATCTATAGTGGGTGTTAAAATTAACAATGGTAATATTTCCATAAATAAACTCATCAAAACCATTTCTTACGATTGTTTTGGCAGAAAAGAAAAATGGTAAGGTGTAATTCTGGAAATCAATTGCAGATATATTCACACTGTTTTCAATATTTTGAATTACATGATCGTTTTCTGAGAACAGGTTTATTTCTAATTCATATGTCCCTGCGCTGTTTATTCCGACCATGGTATTAACAAGAAGTCCATTATATAAGTTTTTATCACCTATACTCTGAAAAGTGATCTCTGGTACCTTAATAAAGTAAGCATCAACATAGGCAGCATAGTCTTGATAATTAATGCTTGGTATTATTCCCACATGAAAACCAAAGTCAATCAATGATAGATTACTTTCTTGAAAACGGTGTATAAGTCCATTATCGCTGTCAAGTTCGTAGATACTAACGTAATATATTTCAAGCCCGCCAATGTATTTAGTATTATATAGTTCCTCTGCTCCAAGTTGAAATGTGATATTAAATGTCCCTGGGGAGATTTTTTGAGTAAAATTAGTGGATTCAGTGAATTCTCCTTGAATCGCTTCATATTCGTGTATTTCAAGTTCAAAAACCACTTCAGATTGTACTCTAGACGTCACCCCCCATGTAACTTCCAATCCTGCATTAGTAGAATTAACGAATTTACTAACACCTAAGAATTTTGAGAACCATACTTTTGATTGTTCAAAATGAGAAGTGGTATACTCCTTGGTAATATACGGGGAAAAAAGTGTCATATTGTTTTCTTCATTGTAATTTTGTGATAATCTAAGTGTAAGTCCAAAATTCGGGAAGAAATATGGTCCTGCTAAATTGTGTGTTTTGAGCATTCTTGCGTCAAAATCTAGCCATATTTCCTGCGTCCCTTGATACAAAGCTACTTCTTCTGTAGAAGCATTAACAAGGATCATTGTTTCATTAGGATAACTGAAGGGATGCCCTGTAAATAATATAACTTCTGTTTCGATTTTCGAAGTGACAGATAGCATGAATCGAATTGAGTCATTTTCTCCGTTTTCATTAGAATCGATGGGATGATCTGTAATATTATATTCTAATATTGGATCATGAGTTGAAAGTGACTCTATTGATATCCCTGTAAAAATTGGGATTAGGTATTCATACCATGTAGCAGCTATTCCATATAACACAATGTTGCCATAATTTTCAACTTGCTGAATTACTAATTCTATACTTACATTGATCATACCAGGACTTGGAACACTAACAATTTTCGTAGGAAAAGCTAGAAGTTCATTTTGATTTTCATTAAAAATTGGAACTCCTACTTCATTCACTCCAGTATTTGAGAACTCTATTCCTAGCTCAATCATAATATATTCTGGATTTCCATTTTTATCGATATCTCTTTCCGATAACTGATATGAATCTAGTCGATTATCAAGAGGCTCGAATAAAGCATGATTATAGGTTGGTGTGCTAAAAACTTCGGAACTATAATTTAATAACTGAGAAAAATCCGATTTTCCAAGTACCAAATCATTAATGATATAAGAACCGTCGTATCCAGATGATTCTATTATTCCTCCAGGAATTGAAATAGTTAAATTCTGACTTCCTTCTTTCAAAGTTAGATTTAGCCAATCCCACATGAATACATATAAATCATAATGATAATCGGGTCGTTCTTGGGCAACGGTGTACAAAAAATCATACTCACCCGCTTTTGAAACGTTAACTTCTACAGCAATCTCTAAACGATCAAACAATCCATCATCATCATAATCTACTGTATAACTCTCAAATTTTCCTGAAAAATCAGCGGGTATATTTTCTGATAATTCATTTAAGCCCGATTCACGGACTAAGACATCATATTTTCCAGGATTTTGACCTTCTATAGTAATAAAGTATGTGCCAGAAGTTTCTGCTGAAAAAACAAATTCCTCTGGAAGAAATCCTGTCTTAGATCCCCGGGCAAATATAGTTCCATTTTCATCTAAAATTTGGATATTAAGGCTGCTTGTGAGGTTATTCATTTCTACCGAGTATATTTTGTCCTTAACCACAGGGAATGAAAAGATATCACGATCCCAATTATGGAGTTCTCCCGCAATTGATTCTCCAATTGTGAGATAAATCGCTCCTGCAAAAGTTTCACCCGCATCTGTCCCTATTCCTGCATCATCGGCGTTTTTATCTGTTTTAAGAACAAGATTTGCCTCATAGTATGTATCAGTATCATTTTTAATTATTATATTACCATTAATTGTTGTGTTAGGCATTTTAATTCTGATTCTTGTTCTTATCCATCCTTGTTGGTCTGAATCTATAATAGATACATTCACATGTGGATCTAATTCTGCTGATGGAATAATAGATAGACCTGCAAAGGATTGGTTTAAGAAAACATCGCATTGATATTCAAAAATCTCTTCAGGACTGAGAACTAAAGGAGATGAATCGGTAAAGGCTGGATAAGCAAATACAGCTGGGTTTTGAATATATTCAAGGGCTGCAGACACATTAATTAAACCTGCTCCCTGATCAAATACATGTCTACCCATATCGGTAGCTGTACTAAGAACCGCACTTCGAATGGTATCAATGTCAACTTCAGGCATCGCTGAAAGGAGAAGTGCAATAGCACCTGAGACCGCTGGTGTAGCCATTGAAGTTCCACTTAGAATTTCATAACTTCCATGAGGATAAGTTGAAAGAATACCTCTACCCGGGGCGTGAATATCTGGGTCAATAAGACCTGTTATGGAAGGACCTCGACTCGAAAATAGTGACACATTGTTATAAACGTTTGATGCGCCTACCGTAAGTGCTTTGGATGCCATTCCTGGACTGGTAATTGTTCCTTGGTTAGGTCCCGAGTTTCCTGCAGCAACTACCACCAATGTGCCATTGTCATAAGCTGCATTGACTGCAGTGTTAAGAAGAGGGGATACGCTACCTGGACTTCCTCCAAGAGACATAGAAATGATATTTGCACCATTAGAGACTGCCCAATCAATGCCTTTAACAATCCAACTTGTACGACCACCGATAGTCGCATCCAACACTTTCCCATTAATAAGCATAGCTCCTGGGGCTACTCCCTTAAGATTTCCCACTCCTGCCGCAATTCCTGCGCAATGAGTTCCATGTCCGTCATCATCCATAGCCTTGGTGTCATTTTCTCCATCATCATCGAAATCAATGAATGAAGCCCCTAAGACAACTTTTGGATCATTGGTGGAATCAATCTCATCAATATCGTCTAAATCAGGATGATTTTCGTCAATTCCTGTATCAAGAATAGCAATTTTAATTCCTGTACCATTAATTCCCATATTTTGTAAATAACGTGCACCAATAATGCTCTCGGTAGGAAAAATACACCCATCAAAACTATCTTTAAGACTCCAGTCTTCTGAAAAAGGAATATGATCATCAAGAAATACTCCTGTTACTCCTGGAATCGCTTGGATATCTTCAATAGATTCTAGTGTAGTTCTAACTATTCCAATTGGCAAATTACTCATTAATTCAGGACTATATTTAAGAAATTCATGAGAACTCATCTTCTCATAAGCGCTAAACGTAATTATAAACTTTGTTTGGACAGTTTCCCTTAGCGACTTGGGCGTTAATTGTAATAATTCTGTTAAAGACTTAGAATATGTTGTTCCTGGCTCTCTTGAAGCTTCAAGGTATCTAACCAACGAATTTCTATCTTTTATCTTGTCAATACCTCCCGAATTTGCATGATCTGTAGAAAATGTAGTATGATCGGGTTTTATGTCATTTAATGAGCCCAGTTGCTCATTGATAATCCTTTTAGGTGTTTGTACTTGATCTTGGTCTAAAGGCGTAGGTATAACAAGATATGAGGAAGTAAGAATTATCAAAATAAAAGAAATAACTGCAATCTGTTTGTAATAATAAGCCAAAAGGTGTACCTTCCTAGTTTATACTGCAAGTCAGAGATTCATTCCTATCTATTTAAAAAAACATTAGTATTAATGATAGAAAAGTTGGAAATTCAACATATTTCTGTGAGTCTGTGATTATAGTGAGAAAGAGTAGCAAACTTCAGGTCTTGACCGCCTGTTTTCTGATTTGTATTCTTGGGATGACTTCTAGTGTCAGAGGATCCTCGTCTACTATCAAAGATTTTTGGAAAGAAGGCGGAACTATTTCATTTGAGTTTTATTACGATGAAGATTTTCAAGGCACTCTATATGATTCAGAATACAGGCAAGATGGGACATATATCTATAACGGGACTTTGTCATCAGGAACTATGGTGTTTAACTATATTTTCATAATTCCTGCTCAGGAATTTGATCTTGATGAGAATAACGTAGCTATCGATCCAGGTTATTTTTTGAGACTTCCTTACGAATTAGACGATGGAGATGAAGTTGATTACAACTTTACCGTTAGTGGAGGTATTCTCGATTTTCTCGTACTAAATGAAACCCAATTTAATACATGGCTTGGTGGGACAACTTCAGTGCAGGGCATAGAGCTACTACAGACTAGTATAGGGGCCTCTGGGACAATAGACATATCTAATCACGATACCTATTACTTTATATTGTGGAACAATTCGGAAAACAATAATAATCCAATAATTCTCGATTTACGGTTTGATTTTAGGATATCGGAGAAAACAGAGACGGGAAACATCGAAGTAGATCCAGTAACTCTCGAAGATGACGAAGGGGTAAAAACCACCGATTTTGGAATGGACACCTCGGATTGGAAGATCGGTAAAGAAATTCCCTTAGAAATCGATGAAAAAGACATATATCTCTCAATAGTTAGAGAAGAAGATTTCTTAATCTCTTACAACGGTGAGTCAACTGACATTTCGTGCTTTGTTCTTGAAATAAAAGACTATGAACAAACTATAATTGAAGAAGAAACTTTTAGTACAAAAGCAGACATAATCTTTTGGAAATCAAAACATTCAGGTGTCACTCTAAAAAGCTCAGTTGAAGTGAAATATTATAACAGTAACTCATCGCTTATAGCCATCACTTACGGGAAATATACTGTTAACGCCGTAGAAAACGTTGAACTTAAATCGGAGTCTGGGTCTTTTATAGTGTATCCATTGATTCCGATAATTGTTGGAATAATTACTCTTATTTATTATAAAAAGAAGCATTAATAGTAACAATCAGAAACATATGCATTCTAAGAAGTGTAAATAAGAATCAGGGTGGAAATGAGTGTTTTTTAATGATAATACTCCTTTCTGTAAAACCACATCTCAACTTATCTAAGTAGAATTTTAGGCACAACTGTATGTTTTGACAAGTGACAAATACTACAGATATACCTTTATCTTATTAGACTCAGATATCACTCTAAGGGTCAACTTAAAATCTATAAACGTTCATCTGTTAAGAGATGACGCTTGGTAGGTTAGATTATGGGGATGAAAGCATATCTTAAAAGGCGTCTCATTATTACCTTCCTCTGTATCATTTTTACGATTAATCTCACCTTTTTTTTGTTTCGTATCCTACCTCCTGACCTAGATGTAATGTTGTTTTCCCATAACGATCACCAATGGGGGCGGATAGGACCAGAAGGAGCAGAAAGAGTAAGAAACCATCTAGGAGTAGACAAACCGTTATTGGAACAATATCTCATTTTTATCGATAATTTATTGTCGTTAGATTTGGGATGGTCGTTTAATTTTGTAACTCGAACTGGAGATCGGGATGTATCAAAAGTAATCTTTGGAGATCGGCTTATTAATACAATGACATTATTAGGGTCTTCTTTAGTTTTAGCTTTTCTAATTATAGTCATCAGTGATAAAATTCCTAATTATGATGATAAACCGTTATTAATACGTATTTTGAAAATCATCCCCCAAGTGGTTTATTCTGCCCCTGTTTTCTGGGTAGCTATTATGGTTTTGTTATTCCTCTCTCCACCCTTGCCTATCGGGGGGACCATAGAACCAGGAACTCCAACTCCTAGCGAAGATTACTTTGCTTATCTGCAGGTTTTCTTTGAGCATATGGTGGGTCCTTTGATCACACTCACGCTTTTTATTGTAGGGTGGTTCTTTACTACTGGTCAATATTTGTTGAACAATCTTATTGAAGACTATAGTAGAATTGAAGGAGCTAAAATTCTTCGAAAACAGAGGATTTGGCTTCTTCGACCAAGAAAGATGATTATTGTATCTATTTTTACGCTGGGCATGCCTTATTTTATTATAGCAGTTGTATTAACGGAAACTGTTTTTGCATGGTCTGGTTTAGGTCTTCTATGGGTTCAGGCAATTAACTATAGGGACTATCCTGTCCTTTTAGGAATGTTCTATTTTTCTTTAATGACAGTTTTTCTAGCATATCTGCTGGGTCATATCCTATTCGCGTTAGAAAATCATCAAATAGAAACAAAAGAGCGTAGAACTTCATTACCTGAAAAACAAGAGAATTTAATTGATTCTTCTCGGGATATCTTTAGAGAAACGCCTGTTATTCTGATTGGAGCGTCAATAATAATGTTCTTTATTGCTTTAGCATTTTATGTTCCTGCGATAGCACTTTATGATCCTAATGAATCCTTTGTAGGTGCTCCAAATAGCAAACCCAGTTCTGTTTACTTACTGGGGACTGATGCTAACGGTAGTGATATTTTTAGTCAAGTATTATGGAGCATTCAAACAATTTTCTTAATTAGTGTGTCAGCTACGTTTATAGCGGTTATAATAGGATCTATAATTGGACTTATCTGGGGGCATTTCCATCACAGGTTAGATACAATCATAACTGGTTTTACAGACTTTTTCATGCAAACCCCCGGGCTCCTGCTTATCCTAATAATCTTCATATTATATGAGCCAAGTGCAGTCAATCTTATTATATTGATGAGTATACTGAGTTGGTCTGGAATCGCACGAGTTGTGCGTGCGGAAACTATAAACTATAAGCAAGAACTTTCTGTAGATATTTCACGCGTGATTTTTCGTTACACGGCGTCTATCATTTCAATACTTGTTGGAGTACTCTTGCTTGAGGTAAGTATTAGTTTTCTCGGGTTTGCCGATCCTAGGCTATGGACATGTGGAAGAATCCTCAATAATGCACAAACTAAGGCAGCCCTAATTTTTGGATACGATTGGTGGCTTATTGCACCTGGTTTATGTACTTTATTCCTAGTTCTGGGATTTTCACTTCTTCGTTCCGGTTTTATGAAGCTAGAAACCAAGATAAGAAGAGTTGAGATTGATTTTCTTCCATATAATGAGTTTAGAGCCGAGATTGATTCTCTAATTGGTCAAATCAACGTTACTTTAAGAGAAACGACCCTTAATTAAAGGAGCCGTGACAAGTAATCTAATTTCCTTGGTGATAAATTGAGATTTAATTGTTCTAGAAAAACCAGTTGGGTTATTTTCCTTCTTATTTGTTTACATTGCCCTTTTTCTCCTGATCCTACGCTATTTATCGACAGTACGGTGAAAAATCAAGGAACTTTCATGTCTAATCTGCCTAAAAGAAATACTAAAGTAATCCAGAATAATTTAGAGCTAAATTTCATCACTACATATCATTTGAACCCTATAAATCCTACTTGGGCACCTGTACCCGATCCAATCCCTGTCCTTGTTGATATTAGTTCTGCAGTGCGCTTAAACGTGACTGCTTATCGAGAGTTTGAGAATATTACTGTGACACTAATAGAGGAAGTCCCGTCTCCCCTCGGTGATGATTGGGATTATTTGGAAGTGGAAAATAACACTACACCCCAAGTATACAATATTGGACGGATGACCACGAATGAGAGTAGAATAATTACTTGGTATCTTTACGCGAGATTCTACCCCCGAGATCAACCAACTCGATTGATGTCGGTTATAGGAACAAATACAGTAGATGGAGCAACTACAATTATATTCCCTGTGTTCACTGAAATGCAGTTAGCTCAAATTCTCGATCCAAGAATAGTAGTCTCGGCATCATCTTCATACATTTATCAAGAAAGTGTATATTCTTGGCTTAAGTATCAGGAAACACAAGAAATAACCTATTATATTAACAGTACGGGTCGTACACCAGTCACTAGTATCACAATAACAATCAATGTAACGGAATCGGACTATGTAATTATTAATTCTCTTTCTAATACAACTTCTTGGCAACAAGAGGGGTATATCAAAGCTATTGAACTGAATGATTCATATTTTCTAGGAATGATTGATAGCTTGCCTCCATCTAACTATACAGCATTAAACGTCTTAGTAACCCCTATCCAAGATACTGCCCGAGAGATTCCGATTGAAATAAAAATTTCACACCGTTTAACAGAACTGGATGTCTACAACACTTCATTAATCATAGTCATTGTTACTGAGTCAGATCAACTAGCCTTAACTGGAGTTTTCATCACTGCAAGTCTTATTGGCTTAGGTGGAGGATTTTTGTTAGTTATAGTTGTCCAACGGAACTTAGGAGAAAGAATCGCTGAAAAGTGAGTTTCAAGGTTTTAAGAAAACATCGAATTGATCATTCCGATATCGGAGAAATCAAATTCAAACCACAAGATGAGAAATATACACTACAATTATCAAGATTCCTCACTTAGTTCATGGTCGAAGGAAAATTATTTAAGAGAGATGTTCTGATAGAGAAAATAACGATAAGGATAACCCTATTCCTTGGGGGTGTTTTTTTGAGATTAAATCATTCTAAAAGAAGCATTTTGCTTGTAGTTTTTATAACCTGTCTTTTTTATACTTTTTTTTTATGCAATATACAAATTAATCCCATTGTTACCAAATCAGAAGCTAATAAAATATCAGAATCTCCTAAGAGAGGCTCTAAAGAAATTCGGAATAATTTAGAGCGAGATTTCATTACCACTTATCATGAAAATCCAATCGATCCTTTGTGGCCACCTGTAGCGGACCCGATCCCTGTTCTCCTTAACGTTACTTCTCCAGTGAGTTTAAACGTAACAGCCTATCAGAATTTTGAGAATATCACAGTGACACTAGTAGAGGAAGTTCCACCCCCCCTCGGTGATACTAGAGATTTCTTAGAGCTAACAAATGAGTCTATTCCTAGAGAATACAATATTGGACCAATGAATAAGCGCGAAAGCCTCACAGTGACTTGGCATCTCTATGCACGCACCTATTCACCCGCTAATCCCACCCGATTGATGACGGTGGTAGGTAAAAACACGGATACAGATGACATAACTACAGTTTTATTCCCACGATACGTTGAAATGCAATTAGTTCAGATCATGGCACCAAAAATGGAAGTCACTGGACCTTTTCCTATAGAATATCGTTTAGGAGGAGTAGGTTATCAACTTAAGTATCAGGAAACACAAGAAATCCGTTATCATATTGAAAATACAGGTCTTACAACTCTCACTAATATCTCAATAAAGTTCAATGTACTGGAATCGGACTATGTAATTATACAAATTCTTTCTAATTCAACTACGTGGCAACCAGATGGATATATTAGAACTTTGAAACAAAACAATTCCTATTTTTTGGGTATGATAGAATCATTGCCATCATCGAATTATACAACACTAAACTGCTCAATGACTGTTATTAAAGATGTAGTTAAAGAAATTCCAATTGAAATCGAAATAACCCATAGCTTAACAAATATAGATGCATACAATTCTACAATCTCTATAATTATTCCCACTGAACCAAAAACTGCTTTGATATCAGGGGTTGTCATTATTGCTGGTCTTATTGGCTTAGGTGTTGGAATACTGCTAATTTCGGTGTTATATCTAAGTTTAGGAGGAAAAACAAGTGGTTCAAAAAAATAGAAATCAACTCCAAATGAAGTTAATCATCCCTATCATAGGCGGACTTCTCTTCTTCCTTCTGAATTGTCTTTTTCCTTGGGCTCAGTTGTTATTCCCATATCTTGAATATTCAGATGATAAGGGGACCATGAAATGGTGGGCAAGTGAGGTCAAAGAGAGTGGAGATTCTTCCACTTCATCAATAAGCTACGATAGTGTGGAAAGTGCCCATCAGGATATTCTATGGACAGTCTTACATTATTGGCAATGGCTGTTATTATTGGGTGGACTAGTTTCAGTAGCACTAGTTATTATCCCACCATTAATGGAAATACAAGAGAAAGAAACGCTTGTTCCACTAAACCATCTCGGTTTGATCATAGGCTTAGTTGTAAGTGGAATTGAGTGGCTTTTATTCATCTTATTGCGGATACTAGAAGATTGGGATATAAAACCAACACCTAACACCAACCTACTATATTTAAACATTGGTGGTTTTATCCTTCTCTCCTTAGCAGCCAATCCATCATTTATTGTAAGTAAAATTGACAAAATTCCCATAATATTCGATATTATACGTAGAGGTATAATGGTCATTGTTTTCTTTTTCTTGGTGATTAATCTCACTTTCTTTTTATTTCATATCATTCCTGATGATTCTTCTATTGTAATGATTGCAAATCCTGATCATCCAATACGGGAAGAATTAAATGTGGACGAGATCAAGGAAGAATGGGGGTTAAATAAATCCCTCTGGGATCAATACCTGATCTTTATTGAGCACTTCATCGCTGGTGATTTTGGACAGTCTTTTAATTTTGTTACTAGGGAAGGAAGTAGAGAAGTAAGTGAAGTCATCTCTGGAGACCGATTAGAAAATACTCGAAATTTATTGTTTGCATCTATCATTTTAGCGTTTATGTTTGTATTTGTTATAGGAAAGATTTCAGATTCAATCGGAGAAGTCTCCGCTCCTGTCGACCCAAAATCTAATTATTTAAAGTCAATAATAGATCGAATTCCGCATTTTCTTCCTCTTATCGCTTACTCCGCTCCTGTTTTTTGGGTTGGTATTCTTTTCCTTTTTTATCGATCTCCACCTTTCCCTATAGGAGGTACCACTGAACCCGGAACCCCAAGTAAGGATGTCGACTATAATACGTGGAACCAAGACTATTGGAATCATATGTTAGGTCCTTTAATCGTTCTTACCATTTTTATTATGGGGTGGTTCTATGTTAATCGTGAACAAGTATTAAATGAGCTAGTTGAAGATTATGCAGTGATTAGTGGAGCAAACGATCTTGATAAACGGAGAATTCAATTTATTCAATCCAAAAAGAATGGTATACTGCCTATTTTAGCTGTTTTTGCTAAAGGAATTCCTTATTTTATAATGGCTATAATTTTAATTGAAACGACTTTTACATGGTCCGGTTTAGGTCTGTTAGTAGTTCAAGCCCTCAATTATCAAGACTATCCTGTGCTTCAAGCCCTCTTCTACAATTTCTTAATTCTAGTAATTCTATCATATTGTGTTTATCATATCTTATTCACAGTTCATAATGTTATACAAGGTCTGGATATGAGTGATTTTAGAAGCCAAGATCGCCCTAATAACTCATCATGGATTATCTTTAGAAAGGCTCTATTTGTTCTTATTAGTATAGCATTCGTTGTGATCTTTATATCATCAATCCTAACAATCAAAATCAAGGACTATCAAATTCTTCTAGAGATAATCTTCCCTGTTTTGATTGTGATAATTCTTTTATACTGTGTCGGTACCATTGTTTTCGCAATTTATGATCTTTCACAGGATGTTTTTAAGTCAGATGAGCCTAAACCTGAGAGTCAAGTATCTTCTAATAGTTCCTTCTGGATTGTCCTTAGAGAATCCCCTTTTCTCCTTATTGGCACCCTATTGATTACATTCTTCATAATTGTAGCCATTTTCGCTCCTGTTATTGCGCCATATGATCCTAGTGAACCATTTGTAGGAGCAACAAATGAAGAACCTTCTTCTGACTTCCTTTTTGGGACCGATACACACGGTCGTGATATTTTTAGTCAACATATTTGGAGCTTTCAGACCGTTCTCATAATCAGTTCTTCTGCAGCAATTATTGCAGTTATAATCGGTGCAATAAGCGGGTTTATGTGGGGAATTTCTTTTAGATTAGGACGAATTCATTACTTAATTGATACTTTTATGGTAGGAATTACTGACTTCTTTATGCAAATCCCTATGATGTTATTTATCTTGGTTGTAATGTTATTTAATGAACGAAACAATGAACTTCTAATTATTTTAATGGGATTGCTTTTATGGCCTAGAATAGCGCGAGTTATACGTGCAGAAACCATTTCTTATCTACAACAAACCTCTATAGAAATCCCTAGGTTAGTCTTTCGTATCTCATCAATCACTATTTCAGTAATTATTAGCGCTATCCTTGTGGAAGCTGGTATTAGTTTTCTTGGGTGGGGAGATCCAGATGCTTGGACATTTGGTAGAATTCTCAACAATGCACAAACCAATGCAGCATTGATGATCGGTGATCATTGGTGGTTCGTACCACCTGGAATATTTATTCTCCTTATTCTTCTTGGATTTTCTCTGCTTCGTTCAAGTTTCAGTGAAATAGAATCTAAACTACAGAGAAGACAACCATCCGATAATTATCAAAGAGAACCCTCACTATTTCCACCTGCTGAATGAGATGTTTCTTTGTTAGTGGTAGTTAATACAGATGTACATTTATCATTATTAAATTGAAACTAGCTAGTTATTAATGGTTAGAGGAAGAATCAACTAGGATGCAATAATTCTGGGAATATAAGATAATTTTGCTTGGCGGGTTAAATGGTGGACATAAAAACCTATATCTTACGGTACACAATAATTTCTGTAGTTTTCCTTTTTTTAACAATAAATTCAACTTTCTTCTTATTTCATGTTCTTTCAGAAGATTTAGAAGTCTTTGAACATCCTTTTAGACCATTTGATCCTCTACCAAGTTTAGAATCTTTACAAAAAGAATGGGGGTTCGATAAACCAGTCTTTGATCATTATTTAATATTTATCAAGCGCATTATGTCCTTTGATTTTGGAGAATCATATTATTTTGTTACTCAGACTGGAGAGCGAGAAGCATCTAAAATTATCTTTGGAGAACGGCTTATCAATACAGTGACATTATTAGGGTTTTCTATAGCTTTAGCGCTTCTAATTATAGTCATCTACGAAAAAATTCCCAATTATAACGATAAACCGATCTTAAAACATATATTCAAAATTTTCTCACACATGGTTTACTCTGCACCAGTTTTCTGGGTGGCTATTTTGATTCTATTATTCTTCTCTCCACCCTTACCCATTGGGGGTACCAGGGAGCCAGATACGCCGCATCCAAGCGAAGATCACTTCACTTATCTACAAGTCTTCTTTGAACATATGGTGGGGCCTACAATCACACTCACGGTTTTCATTGTTGGATGGTTCTTTACTACTCGTCATCAATTGTTAAACAGCCTTATTGAAGATTATAGTTTAATTGAAGGATCTAAAATTCTTCGGAAACAGGGAATTTCGTTTCTTCAATCAAGAAAAATGACAATTGTGTCTATTTTTGCCTTAAGTATGCCTTATTTTATCATAGCAGTGGTTTTAACAGAAACTGTTTTCTCATGGGCTGGTACGGGTCTTCTGTGTGCTCAAGCACTTTACTATAAGGACTATGCTATCCTTCAAGGACTGTTCTACTTTTTTCTAATACTAATTTTTCTATCATATTTGTTGGGTCATATCCTATTTGCGATAGAAAATCATCAAATAGATACAGAAGAGCTAAAAACTGTTTTATATAAAAAACAAGGGAATTTATCTAATTCTTCTAGGGATGCCTTTAAAAAAACGCCTGTTATCCTGATTGGCATATCACTGATGATTTTCTTTATTACTTTGGCATTCTTTGTTCCTGTTATAACACCTTACGATCCAAATGAAACCTTTGTTGGTGCTCCGAATACTAAACCTAATTCTACCTACTTACTGGGAACCGATACTAATGGTAGTGACATTTTTAGTCAGTTATTGTGGAGTATTCCAACCATTTTATTAATTAGTCTTTCAGCTACGTTCATTGCCGTTCTTATAGGATTAACAGTTGGATTTCTGTGGGGAATCTTTCATCGTATATTGGATCCGTTCATAGTTGGGTTTACAGATTTTTTCATACAAGTTCCTGCACTATTAGTAATCTTAATCGTATTCTTGTACAAAGATCCGACTGTAGTAACTCTTATTGTACTGATGGGGACGCTAAGCTGGTCAGGGGTCGCACGTGTCGTACGTGCAGAGACGATTAATTATAAGCAACAATCTTTTGTTGCCTTTCCAAGGGTAGCGCTTCGTATCATTATCTCTGTGATTTCAACAATTATTGGTATAATCATGTTGGAAGTCAGTGTTAGTTTTCTCGGGTTTGTGGATTCTGATAGATGGTCATGGGGAAGAATTCTCAACAATGCAATGGGGAAGCGAATACCTACAATGTATGACAGTGATACCGTTAATGATATGTGGTTCATCTTCCCTGGTTTATGTACATTGTTTCTTGTTCTTGGGTTTTCTCTTCTTCGCTCTAGCTTCGAAGAATTAGAAGCTAAAATGAGAAGGAAAAAGAGAAGTATGAGCCATATGAGGGATTTAGAGACGAAATAGATTCTATTGTAGGGCAAACAAAAAGTGATCTAAGAAATAAATAAGATTACTTGGTTTTTAGAGATTTTATATCTGATTATTCCAGTCTCAACGAAATTGGATCCAACCTGTCAAGATAATATGACTCTTCCCCCTATCCATGGATTTCTTCAGTCTCATTCTTCCTAAAAAATGCTATAAGTTAAGGAAGCTGATGAATTGTTGGAGTTCTATATGGGTTTAGATGACATAAAACAATTAATAGAGGCGCTAGTATGCATAAATTACTTTTAGAAATTCCTACAAAGATAATTACTGAGAGAATAGTTATCAGAAAATATCAGAATGGAGATGGAAAAGCATTATTTTCGTTACTGGAAAAGACTGACAATAGGGAATATTTAAAACAACATGTTACAGAAGCCAGTACCATAAAATCTGAAGAGGAGGCTGAAATCAGACTACGTGAGTTAGCTATTGACTGGTGTGCACGGAATAGATTTGTGATGGGTATTTGGCTGATTTCGTCCGAATTACTTATTGGTCAAATTTGGATTGAACCAAAAAAATGGGAAGTTCCATCTTTTGAATTAGGATGGTTTCTAGAAAAATCACAACAAGGAAAAGGGTTAGCAACAGAAGCAGCTAAAGCAGCCACTCGATTCATCTTCACTCATCTTAACGCTCATAAGGTAATAGTTCTCACGAGGGATAATAATGAAAGAAGTATTAAACTAGCAAAACGATGCGGGTTTACGAAGGAAGGCTTGCTACGAGATCACAACATTGAAGATGGAAAACGATTTGGCGTATTAATGTACGGTATGTTAAAGAAAGAATTTGAAACAAGAAATTGGGAATGATTCTAATATTTTAGGAATAATTGACCTTACACTTAACTTAATAGGACCCTTTTTAGGATTAGAATAAGTGAATGAAAGGGTAAATTATTTATTGTAAATTCCTATTTTCATTCTATCTAAAGTGGTTCAAGTGCCAAAAGTAAAAATCATTGGTGAAACATCCGCTGATAAGATCAAAATTGAACAACACATTATAGAACTCATTAAAGGTCGCTTGAATGTGATTAAAGAAGAATTAAAAATAATTGAAGAAGATTTAAACTTTTTCACTAGAAAACATAATTTCACTAATGAAGAATTCTTAGACAAATTTAATCATGGGGTTTTAGGCGATGATGAAGAATTTTTCGTGTGGGAAGGATCACTCAAATTGAGGAATGATCTATTAGAAGAAGAATCACTTTTGAGAGACGCGTTATGAGCATTACATCTTCTAAAGTTCAGACAATATAAGAAATTCTTGCAGGTTGTTGAGTCCATAACAGTAATTTCAGTTAAACTTAGTATTAAATATGTATTATAAGACATGATCGGATGTATTCTTGATTTTCCAAAAGTTTTTTTAATAGAAATTGGAATCCTTTTCATAATGAAGATTTGGAGGTGCTTGTATAAGTGATGGATGAAAATGACCGAAGAAAAAATCTTGTTTTTAGGAAAAGTGAGCAAGCACCAAGATTTGTCCCTTAAGACAATTGCTTCCTGACTTAACGTTTGCTCTTTTTGTCTAAGACAAGTAGCTTCTTCCCGCTGTATAACTTAGTTCTACTGAGTTGTCTTCTTGTGTAAGTTAAATTAATGATTATTACGCTTAGATAATCTGGACTAATAATCATTCCTCTATGAGGTAGTGGAAACTAGGAAAGAATAAACAGCTCAGTGGATGCTCTATACAAGTACCTTAGATTTCTTAAAAACGTAAAAAGCATTTAAATAAACAACAAGAAAAGGAAAAATGTAAAAATGTCTAATAAACCTAAAAAAACCGATCATAACAGAATAGAAGCAGATCAATTCGAACTAGCCACAGAAAAATGGAAAAAAGTGTTTTCTTCCTCCAAAAAAGGCATAAAAAAACAGAAGGATAAAATTCCATCAACAAGATCGATTCCGTTTAGTGGAAAGTATGTTTAATGGAGGCATGATAGGCAATTGACAGATGACCATTCCCAACGATTAGGATATGAATTCTCAAAACATGGACGAGGATATGATGAATACCGCCAAAGTCGACAAAAATCTAAGTCCCCACTAAAAGAGATTACTATCGCTGAAGCTCGAGATCAATTACTCGCTACTGGACACATTGACAAAGTTTTGAAAGTGATCGGTGGTGGTAAGGAAGCCACCGTTCTTCTTGCCCAAGAACGCAGGACAGGTGACTATGTTTGCGCCAAAGTGTTTCGTTACTTTACATCTACTATCAGAAAACGATTACGAGGGACTCATCACCTCTTTCAGGATGATATGGCCCAGTTGGCTGCCAAACAGGAATATTGGAATCTCTATGAAATGTACAACGCGAAGATTCCTGTTCCGAAACCCAGACACTTGATTGGTAATATAGTTGTGATGGATTTCATCCATGCAATCGGTGATATACTTACTCCTGCACCACTACTCCGAGAAGTAAACCTTAAGTCCTTTCATGATCCTGAAGAAGTATTCTATGATGCCTTAGATATTCTAGCTGAGTTATTTCTTAAGGTTCACTATGTACATGGGGATTATAGTGAACATAACTTAATGGTCACAAAGAATGGACTTATAACGATGGATGTCTCACAATCAGTCCAATATAATCGTAAAACGTTCATAAATACGCCTACGAGGATACGTGTCGATAAAGCATTAGACTATCTCGAAGCTGATATCTATAATCTCAATTTATACTTCCAAAAACGATATCGCCTTTCGATTGACCCCGCAGTAGTACGTCAAGAGATCGTTGAAGAACTACCGGCTAAGTTACAAGACTTTCTCACTACGAAAACCATGGAAATATATCCTAGGGAGCTTATTGCACCTGAAGTGCATTATGCTAAAGAAATGTACCGAGGTGAGGTCTTTTTCGAACGAACTGGAAAAAGATATCAAAAACGGAAAATATGATGGAGATCAATTAGTTTATGAAAACTGGTATTCAGAATTGGAATGAAGTAAACGTTCATGAGATTGCCCAATTAATATTTAATTTTAAACGAATATCAGGACAATTAGAGACGAATACATCTGTTGAAGATATCAAAAATTGGCTACAAGGATTAAAATACGAGATCCCGCCAATAAATGTCCTGACATATACACCAGAAAATCTAATTGGGTGGCTTTTACTTTTTATTCATAATTCTACAACCGCTGAAGTTAATCCTTGGTTTCTTGGAGGTCATCCGTTTATCTCACCAGGCAATGATACAAAAATTACCATAAACCTTCTTAACCACGTTTTTGACTATGCTAGAAAGAAAGGACTAACAAGAATAGAGTTATCATTTCATATCGGGTCAAAGGAAGACAATCAAGTCTATGAAAGATACAAAACTTACTATGAACAACTGAACATGAATTTAACTGAAGAAATTGTATTCATGAATCGCTTCCTTTCGGAAACAGAGATCATAGATGCTCATATCCTCCCTGATGTTGATGTCATACCGCTAGTAGAAATAAATGAGGATGACCTATATGAAAGCTATTACCAAACTTATCTTACTGGGAAAGACCCTCATTTCTTGACTAAAACTGATATGGAAAGACGAAATTTCTTCAATGACCAATTTGATAAATCTAACCCTCTCAATATAGAAACTTCCCTTGTGCTCATGGAAAAACAACGAATTATTGGCTTTTCTCTTGTCCGCCCT
>JAEOTF010000476.1 GCA_016840025.1 Candidatus Hodarchaeota archaeon | reverse complement strand
GTTCCATTAGACTTACGTTCTGTGGGTAAAATCATACATCTAGGTGGAACCTTTCTGAAAAGTGCGAGATGTCCCGAATTTAAGACTAATGAAGGCGTTCAAAGGGGAGTTGAGGTGCTCAGAGAGAATCAAATTGACGGGCTTATAGTCATAGGAGGAGAAGGCTCCTTTAAAGGTGCGATGAAATTAGGGACGCTTATTGATATTCCTATTATTGGAATACCTGCAACTATAGACAATGATGTCGCGGGAACGGATACAACCATAGGCTTCGATACGGCGGTCAATACGGCTCTCAATGCCATCGATAAAATTCGTGATACTGCTCTATCCCATGAACGAGTATTTGTGGTAGAAGTGATGGGCAGAAATAGAGGATTTCTAGCGTTAGAGGTAGGTCTAGCAGCTGGAGCAGGAATTATTCTAGTCCCTGAAATTAAGTGGAGCTTACAAAAGATATGTGAAATAACAAAAGGTTATGAAGAGCGAGGTAAAGCTACGACGATAATCGTGGCTGCGGAAGGCATAGGAAATACGTCGTCCGTAGCCGAATATATTGAGAAGAACACCCCGTTTGAAGTTAGATTAAGTACCCTTGGATATATACAACGAGGAGGATCGCCGACGGCTCGCAGTCGACTATTGGCGAATTTGTTTGGTGCCAAGGCGATTGAAGTCTTTTTGAGTGGAGCTAAAAACAAGATGATTGGTCTCAAAGATAATCGTCTTGTCTCTGTTGATTTAGATTATGCATGTAATACTTGGAAGCCACTCGATAAGAATCTTTACAGGCTTGCTGAAAAATTGGCTGCATAACATGCGCCTATGCCTATGAGATATTATTACGAAAACTTAATTGAGATTACTTTATATGATATACAACTGTTGACAGTATGATTTTATGAGGGCACGATCTTGTCGAGACGAGTGAAACGCGGCTTATTTGTCGGAAGGTTTCAACCTTTACATTGTGGTCATCTACGATCGATAAAGTACATCATGAAGAAAGTAAAAGAACTTATTATCATTATCGGAAGCGCTCAAAAAAGCCATGAAATCGGAAATCCTTTTACGTCAGGTGAGCGAATGATGATGCTTAAGCTAGCCTTTCATGACGTAGGAATACCGGCTTCGAAATGTTTTTTTATTCCTGTTCCGGATCTGCATATGCATTCAATTTGGGTAGCTCAAGTGATTTCTTATTCTCCACAGTTTAATGTAGTTTATTCAAATGATCCTTTGACTCGAAGATTATTTAATGAAGTGGGGATTAAAGTTAAAAAAATTCCCTTTTTCTGTAGAGAAATATACTCCTCGACTGAGGTTCGAAGAAGAATGTTAGTCGATGAAGATTGGAGAGAACTTCTTCCGAAAAGTGTATCAGAGCTTATTGATGAACTTGGTGGTGTTGAACGTATAAAAGAACTAGCTATGACGGATTCTCCATATAAAAGGAATCTATGAAAATAGCAAACGTATGCGCTACCTTTTTTTCAGGCTTCATAGTTTTTTTGCAACTATATTGCCATTATGTTGGATGGTAAGATTAAATTCATCGCTGACAGTGTATTTTTGTTGTAGGTTCTCCCATTCATTTAACGTCAAAAATAGTGTTAATCTATTTGCATACGTTCTCCATTGGGCTTGAAGCTGGGGTGGAACCATAACTTTCACAACATCTCTACTTGCTTTTATCATTTCAGATACTTCATCAGGGACACTGGTTGGAATCATTGTAGGTATTCTAGGCGGACGAAATCCAAATTCGATGCAAATATACTCGTTTCCTTGATTATCATAGGAGGGGTGGATCGCGGTGACTTTAACTGTGAATACTATTTCGCTCAATTTTTACACCAACAAACTACTGTAGTAACGCTTCTTCTTTGTCTATTTTTTTAACTCCAGAGTTCGTACCAACATACACTCTATGCGCCATATTTACAAAGAGGCCATTATCTATAACTCCAGGGATCATTTTTATTTTTATCTCCATTTTTGCTGGAGCTTTTATTTCGCCAAATTCTGCGTCAATGACGATGTTTCCATTATCGGTCTTGAAATATTGTTCGGTACTGGTTGATGAAACAGTTCTACTCGCAAGCCTAATGATTGGCTCTCCTCCAATCTTTTTTATGATATTCATTACTGGTTTGAGAGCAAATGGCATCACTTCTATAGGAACCGGTTGCATTAACCCAAGTTTATCAGTTAATTTCGTTTCATCAACGACTATTACTAGCCGCCTAGCAATGCTATCCACGATTTTTTCCCGTGTAAGAGCCCCGCCGTTTCCCTTTATTAAATCTAAATTAGAATCGACCTGATCTGCACCATCTATTGCAATGTCTATTTGTGGATGTTCGTTTAACGTTGTCAAATTGATTTTGCATGTTCTTGCAAGGGACTCTGTTTGCTTCGATGTAGGTATACAACGAATTCTCAATCCTTCTTGACGAATTCTCCTCCCCAACTCCTCTATTAAATAGTAAATGGTTGAGCCGGATCCTAATCCTACAATTTGGCCGTCTTTAACAAGCCGTGCTGCCTCCAACGATGCTCTTTGTTTTGCGTCTTCTCTCCAGCTCAAGATATCATCATCTAGGTTTCAGTTTCCATTTGTTCCAGTCGTTCTAACATCTTCAAGACTTCTTCCTGAATTTCTTCGATTTTTTCATCAGCCTTAGTTTTTGGAGGTGTTATTGATCGTGGAGCAGGTTTCTCGACTGCCTTTTCCTCTTTTGGAGTTATAGTGTTTTCTCCTTTTTGAGGCTTAACTAATTTGTTAGGTATTATTGTGGTGATTTCTTTTGTTGAAACTTTTAACGTGTTTCTTATAACTTTAATATGCTTGTTTATTTCTCCAAACTTGTCATGGAACATTTTTACGAGTTCTGATTGGGCATTTTCTAATTCATTGAGTTTTACCATCATTTGTTTTTTTTCAATCTGTGAATTAAGATTCGTCATTTCCTCTTTGTATTTGTTTACTAGTTGAATCCTTTCTTCTCTTGTTATTTTTCCTTCAGCTTCCGCTTCAAAAAGACGTGTAATGGCGTAGCTAGTTATTTCTTTCTCCAGACCCAAAAGATTTAGTTCTTCTTTAGCTTTATTTACTTCCTCAGGGCCTATCGAGCACTCTACTTTAATAGGTATAGTAGTACCTGAAGGAGAGGCATTTTCTTCAGAGTACGTTTTTTCATCTTTTTTAGGCTCAATCTTTTGAAAGGCTTTTTTTAATCTAAAGACTAAACCCTCGGGCACGTTTTACTCTTCCCTTAGCCAGTAAATAACTTCTCATTACTTTCTTTTAAATATCTTATTATTATAAAAATAATATCTTACGCTTCCAGAAATGGATTTTATGTTTACTTATTTATATATGTTGGCGCGCGCTAATCTCTAGATTTTCGTGCGCTCACGCTCATAAATACGGACCCAGTACTCTTGGTTATCATGGAATGGGTTAAAAAGATAATCGAGCTGGCTAGCTAATGTTTATTAACAGTTTCTCTTATACTTAGAGACGAACACCTAGTAGTTTTGAATGCGGATTAGCAGCTAGCTATGATGGAATCAATCTTTCTATACGTTCATCTTGTTGAAGTGATCGACTTGCCTTTACATGTCCATAAAAAAGCTATTAGGGCTCTAGGAATCGCCGAAAGCTTTGGGAAAGTATCGCGCAAAAACTCGATTCTGGCAGGGGTAGTTATGAGAGCTGATAGGATTATTGATGGCTTCACGTTATCAACTGCTACAGTTGGAGGTATGGATGCGACTATAAAAGTGATAGAGATGTACAGGGCTCTGAAGCGAGACGACATAAATCTTCTCATGATAAATGGCTGTGTGATAAGTTGGTATAACGTTATCGATTTACATAAAGTGTCTGAGGAGACGGGATTACCCCTCATTTGCGTAACCTATGAAGAGTCCGAAGGCCTTGAAAAATATTTCATGGAACTTTTTCCTACAGACTTTGAATCCCGAATAGAAATATATCATAAAAATAAGCTGAGACAACCTATTATACTACATAATGGATATACCGTTTACATTAGATTCGTAATGATGAATCTACATGAGGCAAAGGGAATTCTCAACAAATTCACATTACAGGGAGCAATTCCTGAACCTATTAGAGTTGCTCGTCTCCTTGCTAGATCTATTTATAAAACTAGCTAGCGCGTGCTTTTAAGCTAACCATGTTCTATAGCGCTCGTGCACCAGGGGACTTATTAAGGGTATTATCTTAGCCTTTGGATAATTAAAAGATTGTTGTTTGCAGTATCAAGGTTATGTACTTCTCTGTAACACTTCTAAGAGGTTTACAAAATAGGTTTTGACTTTTTGTAGTAAAAACGGCTGTCTGAGTTGCATTGTTTTGCATATATCTATAACACAAGGCTAAAGGACGAATAAACTAAGATTTTGATAGCTCTCTAAGGTTTGGTGGAAAAAAGTCTTTGCTCATAAGTGAAATAATTCTAGAGAACTTCATGTCATATAAGTATGCGCGGATTCCGCTTTCTTCTGGTCTTAACGTGGTATGTGGGCCCAATGGAGCTGGGAAGTCTTCTATACTCCTAGCTATATCGGTTGCATTGGGCCAAGCTTACACTGAGAGAGGACAAAAATTAAGTGATCTCATTCGATGGGGGGAAGACTCAGCTCGCGTGACTCTTGTTTTCAACAATATCTCCAGAAGCGAATTTAAACCCATACCAAAGTTGGATAACGATTTCTTCTCAGTCTCGCGTTATTTGAATAAAGACAATAACTACTGGTTTGAAATCAATTCTCAAACAGTTCACAAAAGTGAGGTTACAGGGATTCTTGGTGAGTTAGGAATAAACCCTGACAACATGCTGATTATCATGCACCAACATATGATGATGGAATTTGGTGTAACGACACCTCAAAAGAAATTATTAATGGTAGAAGAAGCCGTAGGCATAAAGGAATATAGGCATCACATCCTCGAAGCTCACGAAAAGTTAACCCAGGTTTTAAGTGAGGAAGAATCAATTTCCAGCCTCCTTAAAAACGCAGAACAAACCTTAGCCTACTGGAAAGATGAATATGAAAAATATCAACGAAGGAAGGAACTCCTCCTCAAGAAGAACTTATTTGAACGAGAACTCGCTTGGGCTCAACTGATTAGGCAAGAAAAAACTATCGAGATGTGGAGAAATAAAATCTGGAAAAAAGAAAACGAAATGACCCAAAAAGCGAAAGACGCAGAAGAGAATGAGACTATAACCAATGAATTAAAAGAAGACCTTAAACAGCTAAACGTCAATCAACAGAAGCTCTACGATGCGCTTCTCGCTCTAGAGAAGGAAAAGGTCGAAACTGAAGAAATCATACGGAGTCTCAATCACACCCAATCCAACATCGAAGATTACACGAACAAAATCTTAGACGGTTGCCCATTTCAAAACGGTGATAATGATTTTGTTGCCATTGATTCCAAACCAGAGATTTTCGAAACGTCATACGAAGATGCTAAAATAAGATCAGAAACATTTTTAAAATCAAATAAATTACTCGAGAAAAAGCTTAACGATCTTCGACTCCAAATTCAGCTTCTTAAGCAAGATGCAAACACTCTCGGAAACGAGAAAACTTTACTTGATAAGATGAATCAAGACAAAGAAGTTAAAGAACAAACTCTCCACCGGTGTAGGAAAAAACATGACGAAATTTCACAAATTAGCGATCAAGTCGGTCTACAACTTACAGCGTTACATAAGGTTAAGAAAGAAATAACACAAGCAGAAGCACAGAAAAACAGCCTCCTTAGAGAGCTGAATAGGCTTATAGACGGATTATCTTCAATTGTAAAGATCGAACCGAGCGAAAATCTAATTGAATTGGCAAAAGAGCTATTACATAAGCTACAATCAGAAATTG
>JAEOTF010000475.1 GCA_016840025.1 Candidatus Hodarchaeota archaeon | reverse complement strand
CTGAAGATTGATGAACTCTAAAAGTTATGTATTGTTCACATCTTCTACATTAGCAATTAGTTTGCGTTTAAACCATTTCATTTTAAATATAGACAGTTTGATTCAAAATATCGGTAACCGTTGTTGGCAAGTTATTTGTATCTAATTCTATCATATGTGATTTGCCCCCATAAACCCTAGTAGAAGAAATGGTGATAATTTTCCCTTCATGCTCAATATATGGTCTAATGTACGCTTTTCTGGGCTCATGACTCCTTATTATGTAATTTATGTTTAATTTGTCACATACTTCCTTGCTGATATTATGACCAAATAATTTTCCACCACCTCTTGGATTTGGAAATGACCCCGAAATATCCCCAGGATCACTCCACAAAATATCCTCTATTATTCCAGGTGATGGATTTTTGAGATCTTGAAAATTATTGATTTCTGAACTTATCCCGGCATGAACAAAGAGGATGTTTTTAAATTTAGCAACTAAGTATAATTGATCAAAAAATTGTTTTAATTGTGACTCCCAAAAATCTTTCCAGTTTCTTTGTAGTTTCATTTCTACTTCATTAGGAAGGTCACAAGGATGGAAAGTAGGTACCCCATCTGGTGTATAGTTCTCATGATTTCCCCTTAAAAGTATGATTCTATTATTATTCAATGAAATTTTTCTTAAAGTCTCAACAACTTCTAGTCCATTATGTCCCCGGTCAGCATAATCTCCTAAGAATATTATGCTTACCTTTGAACTAGCTGAAAGTTTATCGAAATAGGCTAAAGCATTTTTAAGACTCTCAAAATCACCATGAATGTCTCCTACCACTAAAAGTTTTTCAACAAAATTTTCTTTAAAAAAATAAGCTCCATTCATATTATGCGCCATTGAGATTTTTTTTTCAGCAATTCCTAAGTTACCTGATTTTTAATCTCATACACTTTTAAGGTTAACGTATAAATTATCAAATCCGTTTACCGGTTCTACCTAGGTGCTTACACATTATGTAAGCATTAGAACCATCTCCATAATATCTTTTAATTAATCCAGATATTGAAAAACCAATGTACTTGTAAAAATCTATTGCCTCATTATTGTTTATATTTTCTTCTAATTCAAGTCTCTTTACTTTTTGCGAAATAAATTTTCTTTCTAAATACTCCATCAAACTTCTTCCAACTCCTTTATTTCTCTGATTACGCTGAACAGCTATTGAGATAATTCTACCTAATTCTTTAGATACGTAACCTATAGCATAACCCACAACCTCACCATCAAGTTCTGAGATAATGAACTTTTTTGCACTATCATAATAATTTTGTATGAAAACTAACTCTGAAAAAGCAGAACTCTTGAACGAATCTTTTTCGATTTTTAATACACTGTCTAGATCAGAAAGGAAAAAGTTCCTAATTATGAGGCCCATTTTAGTAATATACTACCTTGACTCGATTTTTAAAATATTTTTCACCCTGATCTTGATATGTTATTATGTGTTATAGTATTATTATTGTTAAAACTATATCTCAGTCAAAATAATAAAAAATAGCAACTAAGTAGTATATATCAAATAAAGTGAACGATGAATAAACGATATATTTATTTTCACTCTCATTGAAAATAAATTTATAGAAGTTAAGTGACTAACTGGATGAACTGTAAATTTTGGCGGACCCGCCGGGGTTAGACCTTAAAGAAGTAGACATTCATACTTTTATCCCACTTTGTTGGTATTTGCTCCCTGCATTTTATAATTTCTAGGTCGCTTTGGTAGGCTCAATTCCAATGCTTCAAAACACACATGTTGATATAAGGTAGAAAAGGGACAGTAGAACCTTTACCTATGAAAAACGGGGGTAGTTTCTTAACGATAGTCTTGGACGGTTACATCTCCAATTAGGTTTATGTCCGTTGAGTAGATGTTTAATCTAATTATTACATTATGAAGAGTTTCTATACCTTTTTTCAGATTTCTTCTCTTCCTTACCTTGTCATCATTCTTCTGAACACGGGCACGGCTATTGCTGTCATGATCGCCCCGAACAGTATCATTATTATAATTTCAGTGGTTATGTCTGGTATTCCTGCGCCTAGCACCATGACTTTCCTGAGGGCTGTTGATACATAGGTAAGTGGAAGTGCCATTGACACCTGTTGCATGATCCACGGCATCTGCTGTATCGGGAAGAATACGCCGCTGAGAAACATCATTGGGAACATCAGCGTCATCATCATCATTTGTGCCGTCTCTTGATCTTTTGCGAAGGAGGTTATCACAATGCCTAGACCGACAAAGCTGAATACGCCTAACAAGAGTAAGGCGAATACGAGAAGGATGCTTCCTTGAATTGCGACATTAAATAGACCTACCGCCAATATTAGTACGACGACTCCTTGGATCAAGCCTCTTGCAGTCTGCCCTAGGGTTTTCCCAAGTATTATAGACAACCTATTGATTGGTGCACCCATCATTCCGTCCAAAGTGCCAACTTCTTTCTCTTGGGAGATAGCTACCGGGAGCCCTGTCATGACAGCCATCATCACAGTCATAGCCATAATTCCCGGTGCGATAAAGTCGAAATAGCTGGGGGTTCCTGAAACAACTCCCATTGTCTGAACCTTATAGGGCTTCACGATTGCTAGAGAATTGCTCGCGTTAACTTCAGAACTTAACCCCTGAACATTATGTTGCGCTAACATCGTACCCATTTGTTCAAACACTGCTGACAAAGCGGTTGAAATGATTGCCGATAATTGGGGATTAGACTGGTCGGTTATGATAATCAGAGTCCCCTGTTCGCCGCTCAAAATACTCGCAGTGAAATTACTTGGGATAATTATGCCGCCTTCAATATCGCCTTTCTGAATCATGCTTTTGATATCGCTTATACTTGACGCATTAGAAAGAGCCATCATACCTGTCCCGCTGTTGATTTGCTGCAAACCCATGATAAAAGTCTGGCTTGCTATCTTGGAATTGCCATGACCAGCATCTTCATTCACCAGCGCGACAGGCAAGTCGCTTGCAGAGTTGCCCCCGTTTGATGGATAAATGAAACCAATCATGACCATCATGAACAATGGCATTACCGCAAGTAGGACTAATCCTAATCGGTTCCTGAACAGCTCCGTTAGATCTTTCCTTGCAATTCTGAAACTATGTGAAAGTAAAGTTCTTGCGCCCATGCTTCCTCACCTTATCCTCCCTTTCCTGGGCGCCCCAAAATCGTGACGGCCCATCTCCATTGGAATCTTCTGGTCCGCACTGTCTCTAACCTGGTGACCAGTTATGTGCAAGAACACGTCTTCAAGCGTTGGTTGAAGGTTTTCCACAGAATTTATCAATCCGTTTTTCCCCCTCACAGCGTCAATTACAGAGTCGAACGCCTCGTCACCATGGACAATGATTCTCAAACTGATGGAATTTTCTTGAGTGGCAGCGTCCACGCACTCACACGCCCGGACTGCCTCGATAATATCAGATGATAGATTTCTAATCTCAAGTTTCATTATCGTTGTGTCAGCTCCTGAAATTAGTTTTTTCAAGTTCGTTGATGTATCAAGTGCAACGATTTTACCATGGTCAATAATACCAATGCGGTCACATAACAAATCGGCATCAACCATCATGTGGGTCGTTATGATAATGGTGGTGTTATTTTTTCTATTGAGGTTCTTTATGAAATCCTTAATCTCCACCGATGATTGGGGATCAAGACCAAGCGTCGGTTCATCTAAGAACAGCACTTGTGGCATGTTAAGTAACGCACGTATCACGTTCATCCTCTGCCGCATGCCTGTTGAAAACGTACCCACTTGAGCATTCTTCCATTTGGTAAGTTGAACTAGCTCCAGCAGTTCGTCAATTCTTTTCGTTAAGATATCTTTGGGAATGTTGAAAAGATTTCCAAAAAAAATTAGGTTCTCTCTTGCTGTCAAACGATTGTACATTATCATCTTTTCGGAAACTATGCCTATCAGTTTCCGCACATCGTTATCATTCTTTACTATGTCGTAACCACCAACTGTTGCAGTCCCCTTCGTTGGTCTGGCCAATGTGGACAGCAATCGCAAGGTTGTGCTTTTGCCAGCTCCGTTGGGACCGAGCAGGCCGAAGATCTCGCCCTTCTTAACATCGAATGAGATGCTGTCAACCGCTACGAAATCCTTAAATGTTTTCGTGAGATTCTTCACCGCGATTACTGACTCATTTTCTAACTGGAAATCACTCACACCTGATATGATTTGTTGCAATATATTTAATTAAAATATAAATATTTCTATCGACAACTGTAACTTAGGAATTCATATGCATATAGAAGGTGAAGAGGAGACAACTATGCACTGGCTGAAGGAGGCACAAAAAGGCTATATACGCGTTGCGGTATTAATTGTCCTCAACAAGAAGCCGTCTCACGGCTACGAAATCATGAAAGAAATCAAAGATAAAACCAGAGGCTTTTGGAAACCAACGGCCGGCGGTATATACCCAATCCTTCGAGACACAGAAACATCAGGATACATCGAAGGAGAATGGTCCACCCAAAAAAACAGAAGAATAAAAGTCTACAAAATCACCGAAAAAGGCAAGATTATTCTCAAACGCGCAATTGTCAAACAAAGCGAAATTGCAAATAGCATGAACAACTTGTTTCAAGAATTTGCGAGAGACGTTTTGAACATGGAAACAGAAGCATTACCAATGCCCGTTATACCCAACCCTTTCTCTCCCTTTCTTAAGGATAAGAATCAAGAATCGGAAGATGAGTGTAAAAACCTGGAACGAAAACGCATCCATCTCAAACGCACAATCCGGATGTTGCAGAAGGAGTTGCAGTCGACAAATAAAGAATTAGCTAGGAAAGAAATAATGAAAGAGAGTTCATTATAGTGGTTGGAGTAGGCAGCATAACAGTGTCGGCTAAATGAGGATTACTATTTTTGGAGCAACGGGTGGAACTGGCCAACTACTTGTTGAACAAGCGCTTGCAGAAGGAAAGGAGGCTGCCATGTTCGTCCGAAACCCATCAAAACTCAACATCACGGATAAGAACTAAGACCATGATTTTTTATTCATTGTTTACAATCTAAATATTATAAAAATCAAAGTAGACTATAATTAATGTTTAAATAAAATACCTATCATTAAAAAAAGTGCCCATTATGAGTGCCTCATCTCTGTTGAGTTATCTTTATGATAAAGGAACAAAATTAAGTAGTCGAAATATTACCGATTCTGAATTTTGGTTAGAGACCCAGGATGGATCAGTAGCTATTAAATTTTCTATAGACAATAATGCTCATAAAGTATCCTATAATGTTTTCTTACCCGAATTTAACAAGTATTTTAAAGAAGAGGATATACGAGATGTAGAAAAATTAACTTCTTTGATAGAAAAAAAGGGACAAGAGTATGAAAAATCAGTTGAAGATTCTTGGATTACTCTGGATTGGGTGAAGATGTGGGCTCAAGAAAATAAATACCTTGTTGAAGAAAATGAAATATAATAGTTAGCCCAAACCCAAACCTATCGAATTATTACATACCCACATCACTTGATTGCACACATAATATCGAAATAAAATTTGTAGAATGCAGATCAAAAGAAGATCCATTTGGTGCGAAAGGATTGGGTGAAGTTCCCATGGATGCAGTATTACTACCTGTGGCAAATGCAATTTTTCATACAACAGATTACATGTAACAGATCTACTTATAACATCAGAGAAAGTATTTCTAAACTTGATCTAAATTAACGTGAAAATTAAAAAAAATGATCTTTTCAGAATACTTATAAATGTGATTATGATTTAAACATCTGATGTATTCTAAAAGAGGTATTTCACAAGTTCAATCAGTCTCAATCGTAGCTATAATCATCATCGTACTGGTCATCGCTGGTTCAGCTTACTATATTACAACCATACCTTCAGGAGCAACAACTGTAACCCAAACAAAGACAACGACAGTCACTGGTGGAACAACGACAGTAACCCAATCAATAACTCAAACTTCAACTATTACTCAGACTGAAACAACGACAGTCCAACGAACTCCACCAAATATAGCATGTATCTATACCATTTCCCCATCGTTAAATGCGTGGGATTTGGCAGCTCTTCAAACACTTGAAAAAGCTAAAGAAAATCTTGGAATAGAATTTGTTGGGCTAGAATTTGTTACAGACGAGGAAGCGGAGAGAGCATTAAGACAACTTACAGGAGATAATGAAATTATAATAGCAACCGCAGCAACACATATTCCTGCAGTCATGACTG
>JAEOTF010000474.1 GCA_016840025.1 Candidatus Hodarchaeota archaeon | reverse complement strand
TTATTCTGACAATAATTATTTTTAACCTGTGATGAGGGAGAATCTAAAATGTAAATCCCTATTTCATTACTAATACAGAAATTATTTGTGATATTAGCTGTTCCGCTTCCTACGCTTTCAATATAGATTCCATAAATACCGAAAATATCACCAGTGTTTATAGAACAATTACGAACTATGAAATATGCAGTAGTGTCATGAATATAGATTCCATGCACACCTGTAGTTGTTATATTCCATCCATCAATAATGAAAGGATCACTGGCACCACCAGTAGCTGTTGCAGCATTAATAACTCCATTGGTAGAATTGAAATCCTCATTTTTCGCAATTTCAATAGGAGCATGAGGAATGTAAGCAGACATAGAGTTTGTATATCGATTCAACGATGATTCAGAAAGTAGTGAGTTTTCATTAGAAATGGAAATAACTTGATTCTTAGAATCAATCTCAAATGCGTTATGGAAAATAAATGGGAAAAAAATTAGCGCCGAGATTATTCCTGTTATTATTAATCCTAAAATATCATAACCAAGTAAGTTCCGAGTCATTATTACCCCTTCTTTTGTGATAGAAAAAATGTGGGAATCATGGACGATCTTTTTTATATGATTAATAAGTTATACCGTTTTTGAACAGCATTAGAAATAATATCTGGATCGCTTTCTTTTTTAATTATCTTCATATACACAATCTGAAGATGCCTTAAGATCCTTTCATGAATATTGAAATAAAGCTTCAATAATTATTGTTCAATTAGGTGTTAAGTCTATGAGTAATTGGAGTAATCTGAATAAAGCTATTATCGTATCAAAGAAGGTTACTCCTACTGAATCGGAAAAAATACAATCTAATCAAAGAATTCCATCGCCATATCTAAATTTTATCAATAAAAAAACTGAAACATATTTTTTAGGATGGCAGGAAGAGAAAAAACCAATATTAGGTGAATACCTTTTCTTTCCATTGAAAATGGCACCTGCTTTTTCTAAAAAAGCCCCCTTAGCGAATGTCTATGCCCAAGTTTCGAGGGTAATATCTAAAGAGGAGCTTGGATCGACAGAAATCATCTCAAGCGAAGATCCCTTTTTTGATATAGAACATGGAGCCAGAGTTTTCAGTTGTTACATAGAAGCCAGAGTTTTCGGTTGTTACTCTGTATCAAGTAAAAATATTGAATTACCAGATGTATCTTTGATTGGACTTGAAGGATTTCCTATCAACAAGATCATGTTTGAAGAATTTCTATATATGTATCTTAAGCAAATATGTTTGGAATTTCCGTTGTACGTAGTAAACTCTATCGTTTACTCATCAGTATATGGGAGTTCGTTCTGCCAAAAAGGTTATTCTACATTACTAGAGCAATATATTCCTCAAATATTCAAAGAAATTAATCGATACTATGGTGAAAAACAAGGGAAAGACATCTATGAATTATTTGTCCAATTTTCGGATTTTCCATTTACTCAATATCGGAATACTATGATTGATGAGCTTTTAGTCAAATTTGTTCGTTGGTTAGCCTCGTACTCTACACTGGTCAATTTTTTTAGTAATATTGTTTTCTACATTGAAGAAAAACTTATGGAAATAACTGACTTCGCAGGAAAGACTGCATCAAAAGCGGGAACAATCGACGATAAAGTCCGACTAATCATTGATGTGAATTTAATCGATTTAGTTATATTTAATGAAAAATCTGTTACATCTTCAGAAAAAGAACCGAGATTTGTAGAATTTGAGTTGAAGATAACTCCCCCACCTCACCAAATGAGTTCTAAATCTACCTCTGAAGCAATACCTACTAGAGAATCTCTAAAATCAAGTGAAGTTAAGGAAGAACGGTCTAGTAGTAGACAGAGTAGTTTAGATCAACATTTTTCGATGTCTCCTCATGATTCTAAAAAACCCGCTGTTGACATTTCAACTGTCCAAAAGGGAAGTGAATCGATTACCTTCAAACTTCCAGAGCAAGAACCTTCATACAGTCAGGATAGGATGTTAGAACTAGAAAAAGCAATGATTGAAGCTGCGGATAGGAAAGAGTATGAAAAAGCAGCAGCTATTCGTGATGAGATACTTACTTTAAGACGAACATCGTTAGAAGAATTTGCCCTCGATACAAAAAAACATAAAACTGGAATTCCCCCAATATTCGTTCCATTCAGAGTATATTATCCTTCTTATAGGGATATGACTAGGAGACAAAAGGATTGGTACTTTTATTGGCGAAAAAATGTTCGTAAAGGAGAATATATAAGGACTGACCTTTCATATGTACTCGTGTACTTATATGAGGTCATTAATGATCGCGATATTGTAAATGCTGAGGACGGGTACGGGCAATTACTCAATATTTGGATAAATTATAGAATTAAATTTCCAGAACTTGATAGATATCTGCCAAAATGGGTTATGGAATATCTTTACATAAAGGACAGTTCAATTCAAGTAATGGCTTCCTTCTTTGAAAACGCTGTAACCCTGCTATCTGACCGAAAGCATAAGGGATTGATTAATTACCTTTCTAATTTGATTTATTCGAAATATTACCACTTAAACATCGCTGAGATTCCAATTCACCTGATTTATCATCTGATAGACTACCAGAAACAATTTGCGACCAAAAGAGAGAAAGATAGAAAGGAAATAGATCTAGATAAGCATTTAATAAATGTACTAAGATTATTAGAGGATTATCATAAAGAAAATTATGGACAGGGGTTATTAGAATACTTCAAACCTATATCTTTCAAGAAACTCCCATTTGACCGCGCTAGGTACTTTAAGAAAATAAAAATTGAGGTTTATCCGTATACTCGCACTAAGATTTATCTGTATGATCTATTGACCAATTTGATTAAAGAAATTCTTAATAGATTAAGAAAAATCCATAAAATCAAAGGAAAGTTCAAAGTAAAGATAAGAGATCCTAATGTTCAAGCCCTTATTGACTATTACTGGGTTGAAACATTCGGAGAAGATTATCTGGGCCAAATCTCCCCAAAACACTCTAAAATGTATCTAATCGTGAAAAGCGGCAAGTTCAAACTTGATCGGGAAAAGGTGAAAGCCTTAGAAAAAGAGTCTGAAGAGATAGAAGAACTACTAAGCACTACTGAAGTAGATACAGTGATTACATCAAATGATCTTAAAGATGAAGAAATATCACTACAATTAGAAGATCCAACTTTAAAACCTCTAGATGCATCTACTGTTACTAACGATCAAAATGTAATAATGATCAATGGTTTAGATGAGGAATGGAATGCATTTAAAGAAAATCTAATTGACTACCAAATAGAAACAATATCTGTTGTCTTAAAATCGAGTAATACACGAAAAAAAATAGAAGAGATCGCTGAAACCAATGCACTTATGCCAGAAGCATTGATTGAGAGTATTAATGAATTAGCGATAGAAACAATAGGGGATATCGTGATAGAAGATTATAATATAGTAGAAGAATATATGAAAGAGATTAGAATCCTTCTTAATACGCAATAATCATGATAGAGAAAAAAGGAAATAAAATAAACTTTTACTGTAAAAAGAAAATGGAAAAGGGTGTCGGATTGAAGAAAAGAAAGAGGAAAAACCTGGATAAGTATATAGATAGAAAAAGCGAAGAGGAAGAACAGAAAATAGATAAAAAGTACAAAAATAGCTCCTATTAATTTAACTTAACAGTATATTCCAAATGTGGATAAATTCGCTATACATTGCTAAATTTACCATAAAATACTGGGATTCACAATGTTTTTAATCGACTACTGACAACACTACAATTGAATATCAAATGTAGTAATTTGGTCTCTAAAATCCAGTTTTGTAATCCTGTTTTGCAAGTAAGAGTAAAAAATTTTTAGGAGTAGAAAAAAACTTCTGAACATCTACTCTTTGGAGATAAATTATGAAACAAAAGACTTTTGTACTCATTCTGGTCGTAATGGCATGTCTATTGCTAAATGGTGGGAATAACCACTTTATTCGCTCAGTTGCAGGCGGTACCAGGGCATACGTGATAGATCAAGAACAATCAACGACTGGTCCGTCTGCAGAACTCGATACGGTGGGATTTTACCAAACTTTTACACCCTCCGTTGATGGTATTGCACGCATAAGCGTTTATATATGGAATCAAGATACCGAAGACCCGACGGGCAGATATGCAAATGTAACGCTGGACGACGCATCCGATGGACTGACACCCTTAGCAAGCGGGCTACTTGACTTGTCAGGACTGATTAGTGGAGGTAGTTGGTTTGATTATACGTTTACAACGGTCAGTATCACGATAGGGGCAACGTACTATATTCTTCTGAGAGATCCGACATTTACAACAAGTGATGATTCATTTGGGTGGTCAGCTGTAATGAGTAATGCTTATGCTGATGGATTTTGGAGCGGAAATCCCTCTTTTGATGCGACTTTCAGAACTTATTATGATGACGCGGTTACGCCCGAATTCCCCAACATTTTCATAATTATCGCTGGTTTAGTGCCCCTACTACTCCTGATATATCGAGGGAAAACCCGCTAGTTCCTTAGGTCGCAGATCGCCTTTCTACTAATCTCTGTCTAAAAATATAAATGGCTAATTAAGGTTGGTAGAAAAACACAAAAAAAAGGGAGATTGATTTTACTTCTCCCACCTTTTTCTTGCTTTGAGGACGGAATGTTTTTGATTATTTTACAGAATTTTTTACAAGAAAGCCTATTGCTTTAGCTGTGGGATGATTTGCTTATTGAACTCCTTTATTTTCGATATCAAGACGTAAAATCCGAATACGATGAATTTAACACTCTATATAGTGATTAAAACAGTAACAACATCCATTTCACTTTTAGTTAACTCTTGTAGCATTATATAAACTATGCCGACATAATTCGTATGAGTAATTTTTTCACTCAGGACTTGCTTTATGCTTCGTACCAATAAATTAAAACTCCAAGTGTCTAAGAGAAAAGCCGTGATCTTAGATTATATGGCCTTTGTATGTACGAAGTTATGGAATACCGCTAATTGGGAACGACAGGCGAGTTGGAAAGCAAATGGCAAGATCCCTAGTTACGCCGACCAATGTAAACAGCTTAAAGACAACCATTGGTATAGATTGTTGCATTCCCAATCTGCTCAAGGGATTCTCCGAAAATTAGATCACAGTTACAAATCTTGGGTCCAATTACGAAAGGTGTATCCCACCTCACGCCCACCAAGGTTTCGTCCGAAAGAAGCGCGTTCTACCATCCTGTTTAAGAGGGTTGGCTTTCATATCGAAGGAAAGACACTTCGTCTCTCCTTGTCCAAGAAACTACGACAAGAACTTCATTTTTCGAGTCGGTTTTTGTGGCTGCCTTTTGAGTCTTATAAAAACCTTACAGGTAGACCGAGAACCTTAGAGATTAAACAAGTGGCCGGTCACTGGTATGCTTATTTAGTTATGCAGTGCTCTATTCCCCCTTTTGAGGAAGAACACGAAACTAACTGCCTTGCTATAGATCAGGGAATAATCAATCTGGCTGCCTGTGTCACCACCCAAGGCGTAGAAGTTCTTTTCACAGGGAAAGGAATTCTCAGTATTCAACGGTATTTCAATAAACAGATCGCAAAAGTCCAACATCAACTCCAAGCGCGGAAAAAGAAGTTTGCCTGGTCACCAGGGTTAGCGAATCTCTATCAGAAACAGGCTGCGCAGATAAATCAGGCGATTCATGCTCTGACAAAACAGATCATTGCCCATTGTTTTAAAAATAAGATTAAAACGATTGTGCTTGGGAAATTAAAGAACATTCGTCAAGATAAGAATTGGGGTAAGAAAGGGAATCAAAAGTTATACGCATGGAGTTACCAGAAGTTCACCGACCTACTCATCTACAAGGCGGAAGACGTAGGCATACGAGTTGAACAAGTGAGTGAACGGAACTCCTCGACTACGTGTCATGCGTGTAAGAAAAGAGGAGCACGTTGTAAACGTGGCTTATTTATATGTAAAAACAAAAAATGTAAACTGTATAGCAAAAACCAAAACGCAGATATTAATGGTTCATTTAATATTCTCAATATGTATCTCCACACTATCCAAAAGGATAGTCAGGTGGTAGTGGGTGGTTTGGCGCACCCTAGAGTAAAGTATTGGAACTTCCATGCGTGGACGTCTCAGAAATGGGACTCACGAGTTCGAAAGTCGAGAAATCGTTCG
>JAEOTF010000473.1 GCA_016840025.1 Candidatus Hodarchaeota archaeon | reverse complement strand
GCTTCCGATATTGAGCTGAACATAAGCAAAGAAGATGTGGGATTTGCTTATCGAGAAATCCGCGAACTGAAGCATAATTTGCCCGAAGATGACTATTTAAAACTATATTTCGCAGAGAATTTAGCTCCCGGCGGATACATCTGGCATTTTCCACGCGGAGAAGAAACTACCCCTTCGGTGAATGCAGGAATTGGAATAGCACAATCAATGCCGCCGCCATCTCCAAAAGAACGATTTTATGAACATATGAAGACCACACCGCTTTTTAAAGATTCTAAACTTATTACAGGAGGAGCGGGACTAGTACCGATGCGGAGACCCAATAAATCTTTTGTTACAAACGGATTAGTATTAGTTGGAGACGCTGGATGGCAAGTAAACCCGCTACATGCAGGAGGACTAGGAACTACTCTTGAGTCGGGCATAATGGCTGCGAATACGATGGCAGATGCCATTAACTCCGAGAAAATAACCCCAGAAGGACTTTGGAACTATAATGTAGTATATAATCGTAAGATAGGAGCTAAACATGCTCCATTAGATATATTCCGTTTGTTGCTGAGACAAGTAAGCGACCAAGACCTCAATATCGGAATGGCAGTAGGATTAGTTACGGACGATGATCTTGATAAAATCTCAAGAGGACTTGACATTGAACTTTCTTTTACTGAAAAACTGAAACGTGGGTTCAAAGGACGTAAAATCCTAAAAACACTAATTAAGATTCAATCTGCTACTAAACGTATGAAACAAATTAAAAAACTCTATAAAAATTACCCTGACTCTCCTGAAAAGCTTAATTCGTGGAATAACAAAGTAATAGGACTGTATAAGGGGTTTCACCCTGAATTAAGCTGAAAAAAGCAGGTTTAGGATTAAATAAAGAAATTAAAACTTACGATGAGTTTCCTCGAAGACTTCTTCATGGATTTAGAGGTTATGTGACGTTTCTGTGAGGAGAAGACTATGATGGAAATTAGTTTCGCACCGTTTCCAAATTTAACTACCGACCGTTTGATTCTAAGAGAACTTCAGATTGAGGATGAACATGAAATCTTCGCTCTTCGTTCAGACGATAGATTTAGAGAGTTTCTTGTTAAACCAAAAGCTAAGACAATTGAAGATGCTCGAAAATTTATCCACATAATCTGCAATATTGCCACAAATATTCTACCAAATTGTTGAGTTTACAGCTCAAAAGAATCATATACTTATCTCCTGCTCCGCAGTATAGGAGAAGCTTATCTTTCCGAACAATCGCGCCTGTGGTAAAAACAACAGCAGGAATATCCACAGGATAACGCTCATTTCCGTATAACTCCCAGGGTGCAGAAGGTATGTATATTGGATAACGTGTCCGGCATAATATTTTCCGTGGATTGTCTAGATCCAACAGAGCAGCACTTATAGAGTAACCTCTGTCAATCTTCTCCGTTAACCCATAAGCTTTGCAGATATTAGTATCTATTTCACCAGTAGCGTGATAGATAAGTAACCATCCTTTATCTGTCTTAATGATTTGGGGACCTGGGCCAATTCTCTCTTTTTCATGTAGAAATTGCCCTGCTTTTAAAAACAGATATTTTTCCCGCTGTTCATAGATTTGTTTCCACTTTTTCTGGTATTTGGAAGGATCCAATAATTGATCCATTCCTTCTTCTAGAACAGTCAAATATATGTTGGGAAAGAACCGTAACAAGCAATAATATTGACCTGCAATAGGTTCAGAAAAGGGGACTGTGTTCCGTGCCCAAAAAGGGTTCACTATTCCATGATAGGTGATATTTATGAAATTTTTAGTTGAGTAGGTCGCAATTCGATCCCCATCGCCATAAATATCATCCTTAAAAGGAGGTTTAATTCTTCCACATCCAACCAATAGATATCTCTGATGATACTTGATAATTCTTATGTCCTCTATCCCATAAGTAAAATCTTGATGGGCGAATCCATCACCACGAATTATGTGATTTCGAAACCTGCTAAAATTAATCCCGTCTTCGCTTATTAAAATCCAAATCTCAGAAATGTAGTTTTCAAGGATTGTTATCTCCATTCCAAGCATTTTGTCGAAAGCCTGACTTTTTCGGTATCCTCGGGGGCATCTAGGTAGCAGAAATATCTTATCTTGAAATAATTCTGCGCCCCCATTAAAAACTGCTCCAAATTTCAATTCATCATTCTCTTTCCAAGTGACGCCGAGCTTTTTAGGCGTCACTATAGGATTATTCTCATAAGAAGCTAGCTTGAAAATATTCTCGCCTGAATCTAATGATAAGATAGTACCATCACCGAGTTTTTCAACCGTCCTATCCAATACAGACATCATTCTTTCCTCCTCGATTATTATGCTCCAAATTCAACCACATTGGAACTATTTATTACTTTACTTCTATTAGTTTGTTAACAGGCAACTTTACAGTATTTCCATAGGTAATCGACAAAAATATCAAGCTTACAACTTAATAAAATCATGTACTTGTCCGCTGCTCCACAGTAGAGAAGTAATTTGTCCTGCCAAACTATTGCACCTGTGGGAAAGACAACTGCAGGGATATCGACTGAATAGTGTTTATTCCCATACAATTCATGAGGAAGGGAAGGGATATAGATAGGATGTCTAGTTCGGCACAGTACCTTCCGTGGGTTCTTTAAATCCAATAGAGCAGCACAAATAGAGTAAGCCCTATTGATTTTTTCATTTAATCCATAAGCTCTACAGATATTAGCATCTATTTCTCCAACAGCATGATAGATAAACAGCCAACCCCGATTTGTCTTAATAATTTGGGGACCAGGACCGATTTTCTCTTTTTCATGAGGATATTTCCCCATTTTAAAAAGGATATTCTTATCTCGTTCATCTAGAATTTTTTTCCACTCATTTTCATACTTAGAGGGGTTTAATAACTGCTTCAAACCACCTTCAAGAACAGCCAGTTGGATATTAGGACGAAATCGAAAAAAAGCATAGTATTGGTCTGAAATGGGTTCAGGTATAACAACTGTATTACGTTCAAAGAAGGAATTAATGCATCCATGATAAGTAATACCTACGAAATCATCAGTTGAATAAAGTGCGGTTCTATCTCCATCAAGACCTTTGAACGCAGGCTTTTTTCTCCCCACTCCAACCAATAGATATTTTTGTCCAATTTTGATAATTCTGGTGTCTTCTATGCCGTACACGAAATCTTGGTGATCGCTTCCATTACCTCGAATAATTCCTGCGGATGTTGGTGTGAAATTAATTGCATCCTTACTTTCGAGCAACCAAACCTCAGATAGGTAATTTTCAATGATATAGCGTTCTACGCCAGTTTTTTCATCGAAGATTAGGACGCGATTATATCCGCGGGGAACTCGTGAAGCTAATACAATTTTATCTTGAAAGATTTCAGCTCCGCCGTTAAAAATAGCACCAATATGCAACACGCCATTCTCATACCAACTAATCCCCTGATTTTGAGGTGTTACTATTGGATTGTCTTTAAAAGAAGATAATTTGAAAATAGATTCGCCTGAGTTAAGCGTGAGGAGCTCTCCAACCCCTAATTTTTCGACAGTCCGATCCAACACAGATTTCATCCGGTTTTTCCTCTAACTTCGGAATCTGTTTTCAAATGCCTTATTCTATGAATAATATGGGATGTATTTCGCTTTTTAAGGTTGGTTAAAAAGAGTTTCAAAAGCATAAAATTACTAATCAGTCCTTATTGGTAAAAACTGAGTATATTATACTAACCTATGATGTCACCAACGGTTGATATATCTCGAAAAAAACACTAATGACCAATATTTTTCTTAGTTGCATCAGACTAAATAATTGTTTGAACTATTCAAAAACTATTAATGATGACATTCTCTATTGGATAAGAAACATGGTCTCTTCAAAAGGTAATGGTTTTTGAAGCCCTAAGTCAAGCTATTGATCAAGGTAAATTTTTATGTGTTGGTGAGCAATATTTTCCCATGATGTTAGTTTTCTATAGAAATCCATCCGATTAACGACATAATTTTTGAATTCGGGATCATTAAAAATACGGGAAATAATTTTTGATACCATTTCTGGATTGTGAGAAGGAAAAATTAGTTCATCACTAACTTGCTGTAATTCTTCAAACTTAGGTATTCTAGAAGCGATGACAGGAGTCTTAGCGCCTATAGCTAGATGTAAAACACCAGAGGCTGCTCGACTATCCTCAATATACGGGAAAAGAATCAGGTCTGCGGCACGAAGGAGATAAGGAACATCCTCGTTGGGAAAAAAACGATTAGGAAAGATAATGTGTTCAGGATATGGAAAATTACGGATTTTTTGTTGAAGAGACTTAAAATATTCAACATCAGGTTCCCGGGGATTTGGCGGTAATCTTCCTGCAAGAAAGAGTACTACATCATTTCCTTTTTCCAACAACTCGGAAAGAGCTTTTATGGCGATATGGGGTTGTTTATGTTTCTTTATAAATCCAAATAATAGTATAATCTTTTTATCTTGAGGAAGATTTAATTTTTGTCGAGCGACTTTTTTATTAATGTCTGTTATTTCCGTTCCATGAGGGATAACAGTAATTTTTTCTCGAGGTATGCCCAATCTTTCTAATATGGATTTTTGGGTTTCAAGATGAACAATTATCTCATCTGCGCTTTGGGCGATCTTTGCAGCCAATTTCTCTTCAATATCACCGCGTTCTGGTAATGCAATTTGGCTTGGTCTAATACAGTGAATGGTAACAATCTTCTTAATTTCAGGGGCCAGTTTTTCGAGAAGTGGAATAATACGATAATTAAAGCCATAGATCCCGTACTCATGTTGAATATGCAAAATATCGATATCAGCGGTATAACTTAGAATTTGGGATACATAATCTTCGTTTCGTTGCCAGGGAGTTATAACCTCGTAATTCTTTTGTGTGAGAGGTTTAGCTCCTTTTTCTGCAATTATTTTTATTTTTAAATTTGAATTCACTTTTCTAAGAGCACTGGTAAGATAATCTGTGTAGGTGGCAATACCACATTTTTGTGGTAAATAAGTGCTCACTAATCCAATTTTCAATATCATTTCCTCCTTAAAGGATGTAAGATAAAATGGAGAAAGCATTTGTGGAGGCGATTATAACTGGAGAGAATACTTTTTTGTTTGGATTCTCTCGAAAGGGGCTCTTTGAAATCGCTTATGCCTCCTGTTAATTGTTACAATTTTACACCTTTTAAAGACCTCACAATTACGTCATCCTTGAAAAAATTTAACATCAAAGATCTGATCTTCGACTCCCTTGATTTTAACCGTCTTTAATAGCAGAAAAAATTATTTTTACTCAAAAGATTAGGAATTATTTAGAAAGTGAAGTCAAGGTAAGTATGAATTTTTATTCATATAAACAAAATCACATTTAATGTCGCTCAAACTATTATTGCTTTATTCTGACCCCTTTGGGGAACGTTTGATAAATAACCTCATTAATTTGTCAACATGGTGTCAGGTGTGTGCCGATACTTGCACAAAGTGTCGATCAGTCTATACATCACATATAGGGGCCATTCATGGTGTTTATGAACTTCCGAAAAGTCTACCACCCTTTGTTGAAGAACCAGAAAAGTATTTTCCAACAGATTTACCAAAAGTAGATGTTATCATCTGTGTTGCGCTACATCATGATCTTTTAGCATCCATCATGCATGTTGTAGATAATACACAGGCAAAAGCAGTGATTGTACCAATAGAAAATCCACAGTGGGTTCCTCAAGGTCTTAGAGAGCAAGTTCGTGAAAACTTAGAAAGTAATGCTATAGAGGCTGTTTTTCCAAAACCATTCTGTAGTCTGAAGAAAACTGGAATGAAAATAATTGATCAGTTTATTGACGAATTTAACATCGGATATCCGATCCTAAATACTGAAATAAGAAATGATACTATTGAACTTTCCACAATCGCTCGAAGTGCTCCTTGTGGCTGTACATGGTATATTGCTCAGAAAATACGATTTACACCGATAGATGAAGGGGAATTGAACGGGGTGATCTCTATGGCTCATCATTCCTATCCTTGTACAGCGAGTATGACTCATGATCGAGAATTAGACGACACAATACTTCATAAGGCGGGTTATATCGCACGTGAAACAGTTTGGGACTCATTCAAGGATGAAATCCCTGATAAACTTATAAATAAGAATAAATTAGTTCAAGAATATCCCGCTTAACCTTATACCTACCCTAAAGACCCTCTATGGGTGCTTAATACTCCCATAAAAATTTTGAATTCAATCCGTATTGTTATTTAGAAAAATATTACTATCAATTCTATTATTTTAAGAATGTTAAAATTTAAAATCGTAAATAGGATAAAAGAGTAGAAAAGTAGGATCAAGAGTTGAAAAAAACTGCTAACCACCGACTAATCGGGGAAGAACAATAATTTCATCTTCTTTAGTTACACGATCGCCTAATTCCGCTTTTCTTCCATTCACAAGCACTATAAAGTATTTGT
>JAEOTF010000472.1 GCA_016840025.1 Candidatus Hodarchaeota archaeon | reverse complement strand
GAACATATCTTCGACAAATGTTCTCGTAAATCCAAACAAGACTATATATCCATGATCTTCGATATATTCGATTAAATCTTCTAAAACTTCCTCGTCATCAAAGCCCTCTTCAATCCAAATATAGCAATCAAAGACATATCTTCTCATTTCTAAAGTTGGAGTTTTAAGATCAACAGCAGAAAAATCTCCAAATTCAGCAATACTTAGGTTATTAAGCTCCCGTTTTAATTCATAATAAATCGAATTAATATTTTCAATTTGATTACCGTGAATGAGAACTGTGGTAATTTCATCATATGTACCATTATCTAAAGAACCCCTTTTATGTGGGTATATAACACTTCTGGCCTCCTCGTAATTAATATACACAGCATTCTTGGCAAATTCAACATCAAAATATTTCTCAGCATCAGCACTCCATGTAACTCGTTCATTATGAGCTAATGTTGGGTCTCTAATTATCCCTATAACCGTATACTGCTCCCATGATGAGGGATCTGCCATTAAATGTGTGGATTGTTGTACTTTAATTTCTACAAAATCAATGGTTATATTATAATCTCCGTTATCACTTGCATTATTCCCAATTACCCTCAAAAGAAAGTCTCCTGTTTCATTTATGTAACTAAAGCCAGGAAAGTCTTGATTAAGGGTTACAGTATAATTTGTTTCTACTGTGCTATTAATATCTGCTAGCTTCTCGAATTTTTTTAGAAAATGATTGAAAATTTGTAACTCTACAGATTTTACAGTTGTGTTTATAGAAGATTCAAATGTTATATTGTAAGGATTTAGAAAATAAAGACTTAATGGCATTCCCGCATTTATAGTTAAATTGAATTCTAAGGAACTTCTATTGCTAACTAAAGTAAAATAATCGTCATCTGATAAGCTTAAATTTACTGGACCACCACTTTTTTCTGTACCATTTTTAATCTTATATAAAGTATTAAGTTGGGTCGCAGCTATGGTTTGATATCCTGGCCAAAATTCTTGTGGGAATATAGTTATATTGGATCCTATTCCGAACTCTTTTGTAGCATTAAATGCTCTCATTATTTCCACATATGTTTCATCGACTACACAAACTTTACCGGTTTTATTTAATAACTGTTCCATAGTGGTTCCCGTGTTGTTAATTAATTGGTTCAGACCAAAATATGAGTCATCTTTTAATTTTCCACTAGAATTAGTTCTTATCCCTATAACTGAAGATAACAGATTAATATTTGGATCAAAAGGATCAAATGTCAGATTCAGATCAAATGTTGGGCTTAAATTATCCATTCTTGTGGTGTAATATTCAATTCCATTTACATTTTCTATTGTTCCGATAACATCTGAAGTATTTAACCATTTAGAAAAAAAATCGTCTAATTCTGGATATCCTGATTGAGGTTTCTGTCTAAACATTATATCGGTATCACCGCCATACAAATTATTAAGCGATATTTCTTCCCATGTATCCCATGAAATAAAAATACTGTAGCTCTCAACATCTTCTCCTATAAGATTAGAGAATCCAAATCCTTGAACTTTGTCAACGACAGCAATAACTTCTAACTCAAATTCTATTGTGTTTTCTACGGCATTATCATCTCTATTATATCTCAAATCTTCAAGTATGGGATAATCAACTCCAAGAGAAAATTTCACTCGCATAGTGTCGCCTTCTTCTAAATCAAATTCATCAGCAACTTCTATAGGAATCATTACGGTGCCCTCGTCACCTAAATCTTTCATGACTTCGTCAAATGTTGCATCACTCGGATCAACGACAAGTGTGCCTGGCATACGCTCTTTCATAACTTTTTCCTCCACTACATTGGCAGTTACAGAGACATCCCACTCTTTTTCCAATAATCCATGTCCCACCCATTCATCATCATCCCATATTTGAACGTTTTTATAGGTTACTCCCATAATTCCATCCACACCATCTTGATCTTCCAATTTATCTGCAAAATCTAATGAGGAGCCATATGAAAAAATTCGTATATCGCTGCCCATAACATCATTTACCGTTGTTTGTACTCCTGCGCTCATTGAGCCCATAAAAACGCTTAAACCGATAAGATAACTTGTGGTTAATGCAATCATTGAAAAAGTAAGGATAGTTCTCTTTCTATGTCTTAATACGTTCTTTCTAGTCAATAGCTTTGTATGTTTCAAGTAAGGACTGAATAATTTTATAAACACTCGAGTAAATGGACTTACAAAAAGATTCATAATCCCAATGATACCCAACAAGATCATTGTTGGAGCAACCATTGAGATGGTAGATGCCTCTTGGTCTGCATGGCGCCCTTGTTGCCCCATAACTGTGAACAAAAGATATGTTCCATAGAAAATAAGTAAGCTCGCGAGTACGCCAACCAAGATCTTTCTCT
>JAEOTF010000471.1 GCA_016840025.1 Candidatus Hodarchaeota archaeon | reverse complement strand
ATTTATCTGAAAGGAATTTACCAAATTCTAGTATTTTATTCAGAATAATAGTATCCCATTTCCATTTTTTTCCCTTGTATTTAATTCCAGAATTATACTTCTCTTTTAGAAATTCTAGAAATCTTTGCTTTGCTTCGACATCAAAGTAATACCTATAGTCATCTCCTTTGAAATAGAAATCATTGATATCTATCACTCTAGATTCAATTGCTTCAAGAACTGCTATATCACCAATCCATCGAAAGGGCTCCTGTAAATCATAAACCAAAGACTGCTTAGTTTGATAATTTGCTAGTTCATGTAAGAATCCGATTGAAGGCTCTAAGCCGACTATATTTACTGCCTTACGACAGATTCCTTCCAGTACTCCATATACATAATTCAACATCAAATTTACTGGATCAGAAGCATTGTACTGATGGCTTTTTGTTATTCTGCCCTTAAAATCAAATGTCTCTGGAATCACTGTTTGAATTGTCTGCCAGTATCTTAAGGCAACTCTTCCTTCAACTGCTCTTAAATTTTTCACATTTTTTGCTTTAATTAATCGAAGCGATTCTTTATTCACAAGTTCCTTTTCTTCTGTAATATCGTATCTTTCTCCTAGCCATCTTAACATATCTTTGGTTCTTTGGATTTTTGCTTTAACCAGCTCATGAGCAATTTTGAATTTCTTCTCATCGTCCTTACTGGCTTCTAATTGGGCTATTCTTAAATCCGCTTTAACTGGCATAGGCGGAAGAATTGATGATATCAAACTTCCATTAAAGTTGAGTATGAATACTGGAATTTTATTTCTAGACAGCCAATGGAGTGCTTGAAGGGAAATATAACCTGAATGACCGTCTATGAATATGGAGTCGTAAGGCATCTTTCTGGGTCTGAAGGAATAGGATTCTTCTTCCTTGGAATCTTCTCTACCGTCTGTTATCATTAGTTCTGATTTAGGACGCATGCTTTCTACTTTGATTTTAATTCCATAACCTGAAAGGAAGAGAGATCTCAATTTATAATCACATCATTTCATTCTTACTATTCAGAAATTACCCATCTGATTTCCAATCAAACCACGTTCCTTCAATACAACTTTAATCAATATCATCACTGTTCTTCTTCTTGGAAGTGAAATGTGATGATATTTGATTAACAAGTTTTGTTAGTTGATCTTCTAAGTTGAGTTCGTTTATAGTTTCATCATCTTCCACGAAGTTCCATACCAACTTCCTAGTATTTTCTCTCCAACCACTTTCTTCTTGGGTTGCTTCAAAGATTGCTCCCAGTAACATGAAATTAAGTGCCATCGAATATGTTGCATCATGACCATTTTCGACTAATAAGGCCCAAGTTTTTCTAATATATTTGTCCATTATTGGGTGAATTGCAACACTCTTTTTAATTACTGGCATACTACATTCCCAGTATTACAGTAGGAATATCCTACTAATAAACATTTCTTAAAATTTTAAAAGACTGCAAAATAAAAACAAATTAAAAATAACCAATTCAGAACCTTGAATTTTTATTCTTTTATATTGGATATACATTCTTCTCTCATTGTTATTCGAATATCTTCAAGGATTTGTTTTCTTTTTTCCCAAAAACCTTGAATTAGATTTTCGCCTTCATAATCCCCTATATGAGTCCAAGCTGTTTGTAAAGCAATTTCCTTCAAGCTGTTGAAATCCTTTGAGTTTCGTAACCAAACCTGAAAATCGGAAGTTTTGAGGAAAAAAAATATGTCCTTAAGTACAGCTGAAATATTTTTAGCTAGAACTGAATTGGTGCGAATTAAGTTTGCTATGGTCGACATGTTTTGAAAGAGTTCCTTAACTTCCTTATCCTTAGCTGAATGAATCCAATCAATTGATTGCTCCAGCATTTCAAATAGAAGCTCTTCTTTCGGTTCAGAAAATACCTCCTCTTCAGCCTCAAGAAGTCTTTTAGATAATGCATCTTCAGAAATATTTTCAATATTTAATCCAGAATCCGCTAAATAATGTAGGGTTTCTATTAGACGATTGCTACCCTCATTATCTTGTTTGAGATATAAAACAGATAAAATATTTGCAAGCGATTTACTAACATAATGATTCTTAATTAAAGAAATAAATTTCTCAGATTCAAAAACAAGTGGAAATGCTGTACATAAAATAACTCCTTTTCCTGTTAGATGGTATTTATGTTTGGTTACATTCTTCTCGCTTTTTTCTTCTGACAGCTTTAAAAGTTCTATTTTAAACAATCTAGAAATTGCTCTTTTCCTACTTTCTCCCCCAACGGCATATTTATTGTCTAATACATAGTGATTCACGTAACCTTCTTTTGCAGCAACCAAAAGTACCCTAAGATTGGTTTTCAACCCCTCCTTTATCTTAGTCAAATAATTTTCTTGAAGGAAATTTATGCTTGGAAAAAGAAGCAATATCTTTGGATCGGCTTGTTCAACTTTGTTTTGAAGTTCTTGAAATTTGGATTTAGCCTCACTCCATTTGTTTTTTTCTTTCATACTGTCATCACTTGTTACTGTCTCTTGACAGTATACTGTCCGTACTTCATGACATAAATGTTTCCTTTAATAAAATAAATGGTGGTGAGATAAATGAAAAATAAAATACCCCCCCACTCATGGGTTATTTCTAAGAAACAAGATCCCCCTGCCTCTGAAGGAGGTGCTAATTGCAATTGAGGAATCTTGAACCTCTTGTCGACGTAATAACGCTTACAATCTATACTGCATATATCGAGAACGTTCAAAAACCAAACAGTCTACTGATAATTGCTAAACCAGAATCTGGCAAAACTGAAGTTATGAAAAAATTCATTTCAAATAAGAATATAGTCTACCTCAGCGATGCAACGGCATTTGGTATAGAAAGGGACTATCTTCTGAAAATAGAAACTGGAGAAATCCGCCATATAATCATTCCTGACCTCTTAAAACCTTTATCCAGAAAAGAATCAACCGTAAAAACGTTCATAACGTTGATGAACGGATTGATAGAAGAAGGCATCGGCTCAATTTCTACCTATGCACATAAAAGAACTTCAGATAAACACGTCAAGTGCGGAATTATAACGGCAATTACTGGAAAGGAGTTAAACGATCAACGCCATAATTGGGGCAGAATCGGATTTCTGTCAAGGATAGTTCCTTTTAGTTACAGCTACAGCATTGAAACGGTAAAGAAGATTTTTGATTATATTTTGGGTCTAGACTACCTTGATGAATGTGATATTGAATTAAAGCGTATGCCTAAAAGTGATAAAAAGATAAGTTTGCCGAAAAAATACGCTCAGGCCATTCTGCCATCTACTACCGTTATTGCCAGAGCTCAAGATACTTACGGCTTCAGATTGCAGAAACAATTTCAAGCATTTTTACAAGCTTCAGCTCTTGAGAAGGGAAGGTCGGTAGTTAACTCAAAAGATGTTGATAGAATAATTCACTTAATGAATTGGATTAATTTCGATGAGAATCCAATTGCACAGACAACAGCAAATAATTCTAGAGAAAAGATCGCATCAAGAAAGAAACAGATAGGGGGGAAATTCAAATGAGTTCTCCTCGAACTTTTAGGATGACTATTGCGAAAAAATGGTACGATCAACAGGATGAATGCGCAAAAGAAATTGAGATGCACTTCAAAACTGCAAGAAGAGGAAAGATTGGCTATGTAAGAAGATATCTAAGCAAGCGAGGCGTCAAATTCTATCAAGATTACGTTTATAAAGAAACTGGAAAGCTGATTCCAAAGGAATATATAAGGCCTCGATTTGAACGTGAAGAGCCTGCAACCAAAGCTGAAAATAAAATCGAAATTCAAATCAGAAGAATGGAATACAGAGGACGCCAGTGGAAGGCTGATCGTATCCCCACAAGAACCATCCATTATTCGGAAGAAAAACATGAACAGAAAAATATAGTTGAAGAACTGCAAAAGGAAATAGAAAATGTGCTTAAAGGGATGTGGGAATTTGCCAGAGATACTCTCAAACGACTTTTTAGTTAATGAATTAAAACTGGATTTAGACTGCGTATTGGATAAAGATGAGCTTAGAGGTTATATTAGAAATATCGTTTTAATCTGCCAAGATAATGGAATAAAAGTTAAGAAAATTGCAATGTGTAGAAGTAAAAGAAAGGGATTACATTTCTACATATCCATAGAACCTCCAATAAATCCTGAAAAGGCAAATTATCTTCAGTTACTTCTTGGTGACGATGCACAGCGTTTCGTATTTAATAAAGCAAGAATCAAGTCAGGACTTCCTGAATGGAACAAATTGTTCGAGGAAGAAAAAATCAGGTTTAGAATAATTTACATTGATGAGTGAAAAAATCTAAGGAGGTGATTGAATTTGAGTTAAACTTATGAGATAGTTAAGCAGTTAGAAAAATTGAATGAAATCTTGCCAGAGATTAATACGAATTTTCATCAAACCCTAACTATGACGCGCACGCTAGTCAAAATATTCTTTTTCTATTGATCTAGTGTAATGAATATTGATTAAAAAGAGATTGATAAATTTGAAAATCAAGGGTTGGTTACGAATAATTGGCATTATTCTAATCGGTTTATTTATCCTTGATCTTATGATTCTGTTCTCTCAACATTATTGGTTTTTTGGAGACCCCGCTGACTTCCCAATCCGCCCCGATATTCACATATCATTAGGAACCTGGATCCAGTTAATAATTGGTTCACTCATCCTATTTTCTACTGAGATAGTATTCAGGGGGCACGCACAGGCTAATAAATTTAGGAAAATTTTCGCCATTGGAGCATTACTTCTTGCAATTATTTTATTCACTTACTCGGGTATTTCTTTAATGCGCATTGAGTCAGAACGAACCGCTGCTGAAAAGAACGCATATATGTCAGTCAGGATCATCAGAGTTGGAAGGGTAGAGTATCCATATCTTCAATACGAACCCGACGCGGGCTTAGTTAACATAACTGTAAGAAATGATGGAAAAGAACTTTATTCATTTAGAGTCAAAATTTGGAACGAGTTTGATGGTCATTGGCAAACGTCAAAAAAACAAGCAATTCTGTCAGATGAAGAAATAATAGTAACTTTTGGAAGTGCTGAAATTTCTTATTTAGATATTTACGGTGCAGAAATCGAAGTATATTTGAACGAAAGTGTGCTTGCAAGTTTTAACGCAAGTGCACGCTTTCCAATTTTCTTATTATTATGTGGTTTCATTGCTTTAGTATTAGTTCCAATTATTTATTTCTATAATTCAAAAAAAAGAACATATAAAGACTTGAGTAAAAAGGATGCTACCATAAATGAACGTTTATATGCTGCCATAAATGATTTAATTTGACATTTCTTCAAGTCTTTTTCTCAATTCATCCGTCTTGTTCATAATATCATTATATATTTCATCTAAATCAACTGGTTGGAAGACAAGGTAGTCATCCAATTCTTCTTGTTTCCAAGGTGGATAAATTGGAATATCATTAATTATTTTTATTGTAAGTAGTTTTTCAAGCCTATCAGTTAAATAATACCCATAATCCTTTACGATTTTTTGAATTTCCAATAATTCACGTTTTTGTATTGAATAGTTACCTTTTTCTTTAGGTCTTACTGTTTGAAATTGTGATCTTCTCAAAATTTCATAGATCGGATGATATGCTTTTTGAAGTTTGGCCTTTAGTAATCTGAATTCTCTGTCTCTTCTAGCCATCTCTATAGTGGCATTAACTTGTTTCTTCATTTGCCATGCGTAATATATAGTAATGACTATGAGTGCTAAGGTGAGTATTTCTATTGAGTATGATATAGAGATTATTTTTTTTTATCTCCCTCATCTAATATGTAAATATGATTTTGTAATATAGAGTTATTGAACTAACTCATATAGTAATAATTTCTATACATGTAATTTCTGTCAAAAAGAAATTCCTGAACATATTCAAATTTTAAGAAAATTCTATTTTACTACCAAAGAAAATCTTTATCTCGCTATAAATAGTAGATATACATTTATTCTATTTTTTTCATTCTCAGGAGACCTTAAAGTGAGATTGAATTGTAGCTCTACCAAGAAGGTCTATTTAGTTATTATACTTCTTACTATCCTATTTCTCAATTATTCGATTTCTTTTACAACAATTGCACAACAAGGCAAATACTGTGGTAGCAGAAAAAGTGATAAATATCACTATCCAAGTTGCTATTGGGCAGGAAAAATATATCCTGAAAATAAAATTTGGTTTTCCGATGCATGTAATGCAAAGAGTATGGGATATGTACCTTGCAAAGTATGTAAACCTCCTTTATGTGGGCAAGAAATTATTAAACCAACAACAACTACTCCCACACCAAGCCCAACTCCTCCTCCAACACCTATACCCGCACCAATTCCAACAACAACTGCACCCTCAACCCCATCTCCCACTCCGACACCTCTCCCCACATCAACAACAACTACTTCCTCATCAACCGTTACATCTACAACTACACAAACGACTACAACTATGACGACAACACAGGAACTCATTCAAACTGAAACTTCTGAGGAGATATTGAAAACTACTGAAGTTGCAGCGCGCGCGCAGACATCCAATAGCTACTATGCAATTGGTGGAGGACTTCTTGGGTTAGTTGCTTTGGCGTTACTATTAATGCACAAACGAAGGAAAGTTGCTTATGTTAAACCTTCGAGGTTTGAGATTTTTAAGGATGTTAGTGGCCAATATCGCTTTAGATTGAGGGCGCCTAACAACGAAATCATTATTTCGAGTGAAGCATATACAACTAAAGCAGCTTGCATGAATGGTGTAGAATCGGTTAAAAAGAGCGCACCGATAGCTGAAACAATAGAAATAAAGTTGATTACTTAGCGCACGTGTGTATGACCAATTTAGAAGATTTTATTAATACTCGTAAGATAAAATCAATTCTCCACCAGAATTTCTCAAATATATGGTATCCCCCTGATTATTCCATACTGCTCCTTGACTGTTCCAGTAAAGAGAATCCCCAGTATTCGTTCCTGATCCAGTATAAATTGTTACAATTTCTTCGGGTTCCATCACAAATTGGGGGAAAGTAAAGATGTGATTTGCCTCATCTTTTATTGTCCATCCTGTCATATCTATAGGAGTGTCGCCTTTATTGCCAAGTACCATATATTCATCGTTCAAGTTCTCATGGTCATTTCCTGCTGCATCGTAGTGGAATTCAACTATATAGATATAATCGGCATATGCTACATCTTTCTCCCATATTCCTAGGGCATTAAGTTTTGCGTAATATTCAGCTTCATTAAGCTCATCTTCATATTTCAAGCCCGATTCCATGAAAACATTTGCCAATCCTTCTTTT
>JAEOTF010000470.1 GCA_016840025.1 Candidatus Hodarchaeota archaeon | reverse complement strand
CTTGCAATTCGTTGGAAGATCTTTTCAATCCCTGAATAGAAGTCATGGAGAATGCTCCCAATTCCTCGGATTTCTATTGGTGATGGTTCTTCATCTAAATCCTTAAAAAATCCAGCCGCTTCGAGAATTATCTTCTTAATATTATCTAATTCAGATTTTATCTCTAAAATTAAGATTTTAACTTTCTCATTTTTCAAATAAAATTTCCCCTTGTAAAGCTACAACTTCTTTCATAAGATTGTTGGCATCTTCATATGGAATTAGATTGATTTCTACATCCTTTGGTATTATTTGTACTAATTGAGCCAGTGCCTGAAAATAAGATTCTGGTGGAAGGTTAAAAACAACCAGGTCAATATCTGAATTTTCATGTATGTCTTCTATAGATTTCACTAGAGATCCTACTAAACACACCCTTTTGACATTGAATTTTTCTGCAAGTAATTGTGCGCAGTTGTAAGCAAGTTTACGAAGAAGTTTTTGGCGTTTTAATAGATATTGTTGCTGTTGTTTGAGTTTATGATACCAAAATTGTTGATAATTCTCATACATAGAAATACCATATTGTTCCAGATAATTGAGCTTAAAGGTGTTTCCAACTATTGATTTAAAACATTACTACTTAAAAACATATTTAGTAAAGAAAATAGGACAGATTTAAGGGATGGGTAGTTTTAAAACTAAAATCCTACCATTAATTATTTTTAAGAGATTTTTTTACGTTACATTGAGGCAAGGTATTTCAAAGAGAGGAATGAAATTTGGTTAGTTGAACAAAAAGGAGACAATTTGGAAACTCTCATTCATGAATGTCTCCACTCGATCCAAGAATGTGAACCTCATAGAGAAAATATAGTTAAATATCTTACTTATCGATTAACTCAGAATCCAAAGGTTATTGAACCTTTATTATTAGCGGAATGGAAAGAAATAGAACAACAAGAAGGCATTGAGAGTATTAAAAGACGTTTAATTACTCAGGGAGATTGTGAAGATTTTTAGAAATGAATAAAATTCAGCTACACCCGCTTAGAAGAGCATTCCTGAAACATAAGTGATCTAGATAAGAAAATTTAACGCTAAGAAATTAATTCCCTCAAGACTAACAAATTCTATTGGTGAAACAAAGCAAAATTTTTATCCCTTGATCACTACTTCTCTTTTACAGGGATTTTAATTAGATTTAATGAAAATTCCATTGAAATTAAGCTCATTTAAGTAATAAAAAGTAAGTAATAAGATGGAGATTCAAATTATGGTTAAAATTACATCTTCTTTATGGATGAAATCTTGGGATAAACACGTTAAAAAAGATTTAGATTATCCAAAGGAAAATCTTGGTACATTATATATTAAAGCAATGGAAAGGTTTCCAGAAAAAGTCGCATGTTGGATGAGAGAACGAGAAATAACCTATAAAGAACTCACAGATTATGTAAAAAGATTCGCGACTTTTCTAAAGGACAATTCTGTGAAAAAAGGGGATGTTGTATCAATCTGTCTAGCAAACAGTCCCCAATTTCTGATTGCTCATTTTGGGACTATTCTTGCTGGAGCAGTAGCTTCAGGTCTGAATCCTTTGTTAAGTGAGAAAGAAATTGCATACCAATTAAATGACAGTAAAAGCAAAGTTATTGTCACATTAGATGTGATCTTTGAAAAACGATTAACCAAAATCTTGGATAGGACACCCAACTTAGAGATAATTGTCACTACTAATATTTCCGAATATATGGGGTTGAGCAAACTAAAAGTCATGTTAGGAAAATTGCTGGGCAAGATACCTAAAGGAAAAGTCTTCCCTGTTGAAGGAAAAAAGGTTGTTCCATTTGCTAATGTTATGGAAGATACATCAATTGATGTTAAACCTGTCGATATTGATATAGAAAAGGATCTTGCCCTATTACAATACACAGGTGGTACTACTGGTTTCCCAAAGGGAACAGAGTTAACTCATGCAAATATAATTTTTCAGCATGTCCAATTTGCAGACTGGTTAAATCTTGATATGGGTGTAGATGTGGTCATATCCGCGTTTCCTGCTTTTCACATCGCTGGGATGATAACAGCAACAGAAGCAGTTTGGTTATCTTGTGCTCAAGTTTTAATACCCAATCCACGAGATACAGATTTTCTAATTGATGAATTTATTGACAAAAAACCAACAATAGTTGCTAATGTTCCTACTCTATACGGAATGATAATGAACAACCCCAAATCATTTGAAATTCCTCAAACTGTCCTTGATAATGTGAAAGTATATATTTCTGGCGCTGCCCCTTTTCCCGCAGAAATGATCAGGAAGTTTGAGATACATATGAAGGCAGAGGGGCGAGTGATGGAGTTGTATGGGATGACGGAAACATCACCAATATGTGTGTCTAATCCTTTCTTGGGAAAGAAAAAAATAGGCTCAGTAGGATTACCACTACAAGGAATGCAAGTCCGAATCGTAAATATTGAAAATAATGAAGATGCAGAAACTGGAATACCAGGAGAGATCCTTCTAAAGGGACCAATAGTCACAAGAGGATATTATAATAAGCCAGAAGCTACTAAACAAACAATAACAGAAGGATGGCTTCATACGGGGGATGTTGGAGTTATGGACGAAGAAGGATATCTCAGAATTGTTGATAGAGTTAAGGATATGTTAATCGTAAGTGGGTATAAAGTATACAGCACCTATGTAGAAAGTATTCTAACTAAACACCCTAGTATTGATCTAATAGCAATTGTTGGGGTACCTGATCCAGATCGTCCAGGTAGTGAAATTGTTAAAGCTTTCGTCAGTTTAGGTGCAGACATGACTCCAACTGAAGAGGTCAAAGCAGATATCATTAAATTTGCTGATGATAATTTATCCAAATACGAAAACCCTAAGCAGTGGGAATTCAGAGATCAACTCCCCTTGACAACAGTCGGCAAAGTGCTAAAAAGGGCTCTTAAAGATAAAGATTAGTATTGGAAACAGAGTACGAGAGCAGTGCTACATTGGAAGGTTATTAACTCCCACTAAACTTCTCGTCTAATTAGGCTTTAATTGCCCTAATTTCATGGATTCATAAATAAATGCCAGAGAACCAAATATTAAAAACATTAAGAGAATAATACTCCCGGGTTTAGTAATAAATTGATCCCCCCACAGAAAAGATGAAAAGAAAAACATAATGAAGCCAAAGAGAAAACCGATTAGATATATTGAGAAACGAGGGGCAAGGAAATTTCCAACTTTCACATAAAAATTCAACAATCCTGTCTTGACCTCTCTAGAAACGAAATATTTTTCTGTAGCTTCATCCTTTGAAACAAGACCAGCCTTCATCAGTTTCTTTATCTGATAGGAGACAAGTCCAGGCGAAGAGAAATTAAGAGCTCTATGGATTTCTCGGATTCCGGTAGAACCATGCTCTAGAAGATACCAATAGACTTGTAATGATTTACCTTGTAACAAATCATTATCTACGGTTTCACTAGGAGCTTTTTTTGAACCAGGTATTATTATTCGTCTAATTCTAGAAACAGTTGTCTCTTCTTCAATTATTTTCGGTACATTATTATGCTCCTCTTCTTCTTCTAGCTTTTGTTTAGAATTCATATTTTCCCCTCCATTGACTTGACATATTTCGCTAACTTCTGGTTATAAAAAACGGTAAAAGAAATAATCCCACTCATTAAAATGGTAATCATCGCAACAAATGGTAGAAACTTGTATGTTATTTGTACAGCTGATTCTTCCAATCGAAGTAAGCTATAACTCCCTTTTAACTCCACTTCTATGTATTGAAGAGAAGAATTAGAACTTAAAGTCTCTAGTTCATCCCATTTATCATCTATTTCATCATACTTGAATAAACTTATACGGTCGTTAGGTAAATTAATGATTTCAGAGAGGTCGTAATAACTGCGAAAACGATAAGTTAAGTCTGGGTTATTCGTTGTTAATTCGTAAAATTTCCCAGATGATTCTTGATCGGACAAGAAATTTGTTAATTTGTGACTCATTTTCATATTGATAGTTAGGGGTTGATTATTCAAATTAGTTACAATAGCGTCAGTATAAGGAAAATAAAGCGCTTTATCTGTGACTTCAATATTGATCATACTCTTAAGGTCGTTATTTTCTAACTTGATTGCTCTAAAATTATGTGAACGGTTACTTGAATCATCTGAAATGTTAGTACAATTAAATTTATAACTACCTTTTCCAATCATACGTACGTAGGGAGCTACATGCTTAGCACGTAAATAGTGTGTATTTTGTTGACAGAATAGTAGATAGGGTACATCTGCTTGACTAATTCGCTGAACTTGTCTGTAATAATATTCACGTTCTTGCTTAACAGGAGTAGATCGTCCTAATGTCGTTAACAAATCATACTTTTCATTTACAATACCTCCCCAATTTAGACGCCCTTCAGAATGAAGTAAAGAATATAAAAGCGTAGGATCAAGACCTTCTTTTATCTGACTAATAAATAAGTCAATGTTATGCTGTTCCCAGCTTTTCTTCCTATCCTCGTAAATTATTTCACAACCAATCCCTATTTGAGAAAGAGAAGATGAGACGAAGTCTACATGACTTATCACATTAGATTCACCGCTAATGGTTAGGGAAAAACGATTGTTAAATGCATCTCTAGTATATCCTTCTTCATCCAACAGATTATTGGCCCTCTCGGGATCATAAGGATATCCTTCAATTGAAGCGTCATGTCCTAGGAAACCTTGGGGAAGAATTGAGCGGAGCGGGATGTCTTTTAGAAGAAGATCACTGGTAAAATCTACTTTATCGATAGCATAATTGATTGCTGCTCTTACATTCTTATTTGCTAATTCAAGTCTTGTATGATTAAAAATACCAATTATCATGGGGTATTGTTTATACAGAGGTATATATTCCCAATACGTATTAGTAGGATCTATAGGAAAGACTCCTCTCACCACAACATCGAATTTATTTGCTAATATATCTTCAAATAATTTAGGTGTTTCGGAAAGAGGATAAATTTTACAATGGATTTCTTTAAACGGTGGAAGACCAGCATGGTATAGATTGAAGCGTGAAAAATGAAGAAAAGTAGAGGTGGAATTCTCCAAATTTATTTTATATGGTCCAGTTCCTATTGGATTAATTAAAATTTTTCCATCAAAGCTATTAGGGGATATTATGCCAATAGATTGGGCTTCTCGATTAATAAAAGGCGCATAAGGTTCAGAAAAATGAATTACGACCTGAAACTCATGAATAATCTCAACAAAGCCGAAAAAATTGTTAAAAACTCCGTACGTTCCATTAACTCTCTCCATTGAAAACTTTACAGCAGAAGCATTAAAGACTGAACCATCGTGAAATATAACATCATTACGAAGGTAAAATGTCCAGTGCTTACAATCCTTTGAAACAACCCATTGACTGGCAAGAGTAGGAACAATCTCATTTTTTTCAGGATCGAATTGTACTAATGGCTCATATATCAATGATTTAGGAACCCAATTGTGTCGAAGTCCTTCGACAATTGCGGGGTCGAACTCTATTGGTTCATCAAATACATTACTATCAGCGATTCGCAAAATATCTGGTAATTGTTGAGATTTGGAAAAGTTATCAAGAGATAAAGTATGTTGTTCAATTTGATCCACATTCTTTGAAAGAGGAGATGTAGGAGTATGAGTATATGAAAACAGTAAGATTGAAACGAAAACAAAGAATAGCAATCTACAGTATTTCATATAATTACCCACAAAAGATGCTACATATTATTATAAAATCCTTAAATTTGATATAAGCACATGAATACTCTTATTTTAACTATTTAAACGTTTCTATCGATTTTTCTTGTACTAACTCTTATACTTTGGTGTACTAACTTTAGAACATTGAAATTTTAAGATTGACGCCTTACTAAATGAGCAATTAACCTTTATTTGGGCAGATGCCTTCTTAAATATCAATTCTCAATTGTCACTCATTTGTCTCGCTGTTTCAAATGGTCAAAGGAGTCAAAATATCATTCTGGAATAGTGGATTATGTGTACTAATGTTAGAACAGGTTCATAATCTACTGTACTAACTTTGAAACGGCTAGAATGCGGGGAAACGTTTAAATGCTCCCTTTTTCTCATATTCAAGTAATTATTTTGGAGTTTTTTCCTAAATATTGTTGCAGTTCATTTATTAAATAAATTAAAGGTGATGTACTGTGAAAAAAACAATAATCCCCCTATTCTTAACTGTTTTTATAACTCTGAATGCCGTTTCAGCAAAACCAGCAGCTGGTCAATTGTTGAATGGAGATTTTGAAGATTGGATGGGTGATAACCCAGATGATTGGACTATCTTGGGATCTGTATCGGTGGAAGATGAAACCACCGAAAAATATCAAGGTTCTCATAGTCTTAAGTTAACTATTCCCGCTTTTTCTAATATAGAGGTATACCAATATTTGGTTGGGTTTACCGAGGGCAATACTTTGTCTGTAGTCGCTTATGTCTTAGACAACAATGACATAGACATTTATTTGGGGTTCATATGGTTACTAAATGACATTAGTTTTATTGTGATAAAGGCTTCGGGTTCGGTTACCTCTGTTGACAATCCTAATTGGCAGCAACTGTCATGGTCTCAAGACTGTCCCCGCTCTCAAGATGGTGTTGCAAACGTCTCACAAGTCAGATTTTACTGTGCTAATACAGGGTCTGGAGCGGAAACAGTCTACATTGATGCTGCCAGTGTTAGTGGTCCCGATATTGTCAAGGAATACAGTATACCACAACTGGTTCTAACAGCTTCGGTATTCATGGCAACGCTAGTTGTAATAAAAAGAAGCAAGCATATGAACTGACAACAGGTAGCAAAAAGGAAAGAAATCAAAACTAAGGAGGATTTTAAATGGATAAAACAGCGTTTATTTTAGTCGGTATCATAGTGCTTTTAGTCTCGAGTGTTTCCCCAGCTCACGCTACTGCTGACTGGCAAGAAACATTTGATGTGGAGGATGCGTTAGATGACTGGGATATCACTCATGGGGATTTCGACATACAAGACGGATTTTTGATTGGGTCATCAGATTGTTGGACTGAACCTGGATATCCTTACTGTTTGAATTCGATGTGGAAAAATCATACCGCTATAACAGGCACGTGGTCCCTGGATGTGAATTTTGATGATAGTGAACGCTTCCTCTTCTTCTACTTTATAGGCTTGGAGATCACTCCCGATACTTGTGGGTGTCATCCTGAGTATGGGTATATCCTCATTATTAACGAACAAGTTCAAGGGAAAACGGTAAATCTTGCCTATCGGGGAGGTGATCAACGAGGGATAGTGCAAAGTCATAGCTTGACAACCGAACAACAAAGCGGGTGGTTACATTTTGTCATAACTCGCACAGAAGTAGGGCGAATGGTAGTTTGTCTGAATGGTTCACGTATTCTTGATTATACAAATAACAAGATCACCACATCAGAATATATCAATATTCATGTCACGCCAGACGTGAAATTAGATAATGTCCAATTCAATGATTCAATAGAATTTGAGTGCACAACCATAACCACAACCACGGAATCTGCGCCATCATGGACTCCTATAATCGTTATTATGTCCTTAACAGTACTACTATTTAGAAAGCGAATGAAACAGTGTTAATAGGTAAACTAAATCAACCTGATGAAGAAATTCTAGTCATTCTTCGGAAACTATTTTGTCAGATCTGTAGGAATGTCAACAATATGGGTGTCATTTACAATACGAGTCCTATATTCGGTTATCCATGGAGGTAGTCGCTGTTTCAACCAATCTGGCGTCTTTTCATCAGTATAATCCCTTATTAAGACCACATAGATTATGAAGTCCCGCCATTTGAAAAAATCTGGAAGATGTTCCAACCATTTCCGATCCAGTTGAAATTCTTCGGAATATCCCTTCCAAAACTGGGGGATAAAACGATCTGCAAATTCTTGTCTCTTTTCTATTGGATTATCCCAGAAGGTTTCATGAAAAGATGCAGCAAGGTCGTAAATAAAGAAAAAATAATGAGAATCATCCAAATCGAAGACAATAATTTCTCTTTATGATAGAATTAATTAAATTGAATCCACAAAAATACTTGATTAGGATTGAAAATAAATATTTATGAGGAAATTAGTTTTACCTACTTGCTGCTTTAAGATAATCTTAGATAATTACTAACAGATGAAGTCTGAGATGGCATTAACTTGAAAATTGATAAAGAAGTGGTTCAAAAAGTCTTTAAATCTTATTCCGAAGTGTTACTGGTCTATTTATTTGGTTCAAGTAAAAAAGAAATTACTAATCATCCACTATCGGATATAGATATTGGTATATTGTTTGATACTGATAATCCACCAATAAAAACAGTTCTTCGGTTAATTTCGGATCTCACGGATGTATTTAAGGCAAAAATTGATCTGGTGATTCTAAACACGTGTTCAATAAGAATGAAATTTGAAGTCATCAAAAATGCTTCGTCATTATTTTATACAGAGAGAAGTGTTAGGACTGAATTTGAACAACGAACGATGAGTCAATATTATGATCGACGTTACTATGATTTAAGAGCAACAGAAAAGCAATTACAACGTTGGAGCAAATCAGGTTTTAGTTGAGGAGAAAAAATGTATTTAAAAGAAAAAATTTCACGCAAATTAGCTCGATTAGAGAAGAATATTCGATTTCTAAAACAACATTCAGATATTAGCCCTGAAGAATTAGCAAGTGATTGGACACTACTCTCAGCAATAGAGAGAAACTTCCAGGTAGCAATTGAGATAGTGTTAGATATTGGGGAGATGATTATGTCTGAAGAGGACTTAGAGAAACCTGAGAGCTATAGGGATGTTTTATTGAGATTAGGAGAGATTGGGGTTTTCAGTGAAGAATTCGCTAAAAAATTTGCTCCAGCAGCAGGTTTTAGAAATATTTTAGTCCATATTTACGAAGAAGTTCAAATTAATCTGATATGTGATTTTATACGTGATTATTTATCCGACTTTGATCTTATCGTTAAGTTTTTTGTTCAATATCTAGAAGACAAATGACTCACATCAAGTTATAGATGGAAAACAAACTTGTGTAAAGTAGGACATTAAAACATATATAGATTCATGCTGTACCAACTAATATAGAGAAAGGAGGATTCTATTGTGTTAGAAGAGACCTTAGATCCAAAAGATTGGGAAGAGATGAGAAGATTAGGTCATCAGATTGTCGATGACATGGTGGAACACCTTAAAAACATCCGAACACAACCAGTATGGCAACCGATTCCCAAAGAAGTCAAAGAGAGTTTTCAAACTCCATTACCTAAAGAAGGGGAGAAGATGCAGTCAATATATAAAGAGATTTTAGAAAAAATCTTCCCGTACAAACTGGGGAATACTCATCCCTGCTTCTGGGGTTGGGTTACAGGTACAGGTACATTGTTTGGTGCTTTTGGAGATCTAATTGCCTCAACACTGAATCCGAGTCTTGCAGGAGGAGAACATGTAGCTAACTATGTGGAAAGACAGGTAATCGATTGGACTAAGGAAATGTTAGGTTATAATCAACAAGCATCTGGATTGATAACGAGTGGCGCTTCAATGGCAAATCTTATCGGACTTACTGTAGCACGCTATGCAAAAGCGGGTTTTAATGTACGAGAGGAAGGTTTGCAGTCAAGCAACGCGAAATTAACATATTATTGCTCTACAGAGGCGCATAGCTGCCTTGATAAAGCAGTAGAGCTGATGGGAATTGGTAGTAAAAATCTACGTAAAGTATCAGTTACCAATAATTACCTGATTAATCTTAGAGAATTGCAGGAAAAAATTCAAGAAGACAGAAAAAAAGGTTACAAACCAATCTGTATCATTGGAAACCTCGGAACTGTGAATACAGGAGCTGTTGATAACCTTAATAATCTCGCTGACATAGCGAGAGAACATAGTCTGTGGTTTCATATTGATGGCGCTTTTGGTGCAT
>JAEOTF010000469.1 GCA_016840025.1 Candidatus Hodarchaeota archaeon | reverse complement strand
CTGTTAATGTCCAAGTTTGTCCAAGTTTTTGGGAGCTGCTAAAGTGGTTCGGAGAGCGCTCTGGTGAGTGAATAGAAGGCAAAGAATAGGACATCAAGGAGAAAATTAAAAAAGTTCAAAAATACCCTAATTGCCTTTTTACATGATATCAAATTTGCAGAGAATTCTGAAAAATTGTAAGAAGTCTCCCAAATTCTTATCATAATTAATTTTGAGATTATGAATTTGGTGAGTCATTTGTCTAAACTGCCTTTTGATGATATTTATGAGGGAAATAAGAAAATTAGGGAAGATGAACAGGATTCCACAGAATCTTCGCTTATTGATTCTGAATCTGGAACTGAAAAAACAAGTGTTGACGAAGAAACACCCGAAAAATCAATCTCTGATACTACTACGACTGAAATAGACGATAAAGAGATAACTGAAGCTAAAAAACCCGATAAAAGGGAATCTTTAGTCAAATTTCTCAAGAGGCATACCCTTGACGTGACTCTGCTATTAATTGTACTAATAGCATTAATAGGTATTATTCTCCTATCCAGAGAACTAGCTCCTGATCCCAATGAAGTCAATCCTACTGAAATTATTGGCTACGAAACCGATAATCAAATATTAATTTTTGTTCTTTCCATTATAGGATTTTGGTTAATTCTTTTTGTCTTTTCAAAGTTAGTTTTCTTTAATCGAGGGCAAGAATTTGGGGTTGAGACTTGGAGTTTATTTAGAAAAATAGTGTTCTTTATAATTACTTTAATCTTCGTTTCATCAGTATATATGCTATTTGATGTCGCTGTCATCAATGTTTTTCTGCTTATGGGGTCGAATACTATCATTTGGTCAATAAGAAATGATTTCTTTAGTGATCTAGAAATTCTATCCGAGATACCTACAACAACCGACCGTTTAGCTTATGCAGATTTACGACAGATGACATTTACTTTGTTTTACCTTACCCTTCTTGTCTTCCCTGTAACAATGTTTTTAGTTATTCTTTCTCGTACGGGACGTACTAGGTTATTAAATCCTAAAATGGGCAAAACAAAATACAGAATCTTAAAAAAACTTTTCAAATATGCAAGTTATGCCTTATTGATATTGGGGATTATAATTATTCCACTTTTTTTTATAGCTTGGAGTTTACCAGGCGAAGCGATTCTTTTTCTAATATTCTTGCTTGTTATGGGGTTAGTAGGTTTAGGAATTATATTTAGTATTGTCTATATTGCTTTTAAAGTATTTGATGTTGTTACTTGGTTCACAACATCGAATTTATTACTTCTTGCTCCTATAATCTTAACATTTTTGATTTTTCCCGTTTTTGCATGGACAATATGGGATATTTTTCTGATCTTAGACACAAGCACATTAAATGATACAATCTACACCACAAAGGACATTAGTTTTGTAGATGCTACTTTACCCTCGGACTATGACCTACAAAACATGGAATTAGGAGAACAAATTTCGTTTTTTGGCAGAACATTATATTTTAATCTCTTTGCCTATCAAAGAATCCTGATGTTGGATTTTGTTATAATTATTGGGTTAGCTGCTGGAATTATCGGATTAGCTGAAGGCTATTCGATTGTTGCGATTTTGAGAACGCTTTTTAAAGGTGTAAGCGTTGTACGAACCCGTCAAATTGCGACGGAAGCGCCTTCTAAAATAGTTCTTCTTACAACAAGACTTTTTCTTCTTGCTGCTTGGCTCGGGTTAGTCTGGGATAATTTTTTGATTATTTGGCATGATTTATTGCCCAAATTTGATCTTTCATTACCAGAAATCAAAGCCCCAGGGATTCTTGAAATCTTACAGGAACTTGCTACATACATTTTAGATATTGATGTCTTAATTCCTATAGGTCTACTAATAATCCCTCTCTACTTCATTGTGAGTAGTTCCTTGAAATTTTTCTCGGTTACAATAGTTTCTGAACGATTCAAGCATGATGCAAATCTAATTTTTCTTCTAACTAGCTCCGCATATGTTTTGATTGTTACAGCAATTTTTGGGGATATGGCTGCAATGGAAGAGTTTCAAGGAGATCATAAACCATATTTACCCCTAAGTGATACACCAATCTTAACTCTACTTCCCGATATCATAGATATCATTGAAATGATTTTAGCCATGAGCTTTTATATCGGTGTTTTTGTCTCTATTGTTTATTTCCTCCAATTTTTTAAGAAGAAATTATCAAAAAAACCTGTTTAAAATCCAAATAAGGAAAACGATAAGTGAATAAAATGGAGCAATCTACACAGATCGCACCACGAATACTTCAAATTATAGCTAGTCTAATGTTAATTGCAGCTGTATTTGATGCTTTTTATTGGTTTTGTTATTTATTCTTCCCTGAAATTGTCCAATCATATACCGAAAAATGGTATTTAACTTATGAAGATTCGTTCCCTCTCGCAGACGTCTGGCTTGGAATAGCTCTATTAATTGCTAGTATTTACTTGCTTCGTTTCGGAACAAATCGGAATATTGGTCCCTTTTTTTCTATGATCTCTGGTGCTTTATTACTTTATTTAGGTCTTCTAGATCTCCTCTTTAACGTCAATAACGATATATTCTCCACTTTCGGACTAGAACAAGCTATTGAAGCGACCATAGTTGTCTTTTGTTTACTATACGGTCCTTTTCTAATTATTTTCTTTTGGAAAAACCATTTTCGTTTCTTAGAACGCGTATAATCTACAAGACCAATAAATCCACTAAAGAAGCAGTCATGAGTTGACAAATCTTTCATAGCAATTTGTAAACTTCTCAAGAATGTCGGGAATTTTCTCTTCTGGTGGTAAGATAGTCATCCTTAAGTGATGAGTTCCTGGTAGTTGTCCAAATCCAGAACCTGGAACAGTTACAATTCCTTCTTCTTTTACTAGTGCTTCACAAAATCGGAAGTCAGCTTCTTTACCCTCGTAGTTCCTATTTTCTGGTAATTTTAATTTAGGAAAGAGGTACATTGCCCCACGTGGAACAGAACAGGTAATTCCATCAATTTTGTCTAAACTATTTGCTAGTTTTTTCGCTTTTCGTCCTAAAGCTCCTAAAATTTCTTTTTTCTCTTTATAATATTGCTCGAATGATTCTTCATCTGGTTTTGGTGGGCTTACCATAAGATACAACATTATTTGCCCTGCGGTATTAGAACACAAACTTATTGATCGTAGTTTTAGTAAAACTCTTCGTACATCTTCTGATATATTTCTAAGCTCGACATAACCTCCTCGGAATCCACACTCGCCGATAAACCCTTTTGAGGTGCTATGGAGACTAAAAATCGGCGTTTTGATTTCTTTTTCTTCAGCTACTTTAGCAAATGAATGAAATCGATCTTCTGAGTTATAAATATTCTCCTGATAGACCTCATCAGCAATTACTGCTATGTTATGTTCATCTACAAACTTCAGAACCATTTCAATATTTTCTTTTGTCAGTAATGATCCAGTAGGATTGTTAGGGTTGATGACGACAAGTGCTCTAACATTTATTCCGTTTTTTTTAGCGTTTAAATGTGCCTCTTCTAACATTTCCTGTTTGAGCTTCCATTCATTTTCTTCGTCTAAGTAATATCTAACATGAGCTCCACCAAACAAAGTAATATCAGCCGAGTATAAGGGGTATTGCGGTATTGGGATCATTATTCCATCTTTTTTGTCGGTTATCAGTGATTGTAATAATAGATCAACCCCTTTGCTCGCACCATCGGTCAGGAAGATATTTTCTGGGTTTGTTGGAATTTCATCTCGCTTATGAATGAAATCTGCTACCGCTTGTTTTATGAATGGGATTCCTGCGCTTTGCGTGTAGGCTCCTATTCCAACAGGATTCAGCTTCATAATCTCTTTTGCCCGTTTTATGCTATCTTTAGCAAAAGATTCAGCAGCTGTTGGTGAACTGATCAATTTCGGATAGTTCACTAAAGCTAAAATTTCCCGTACATAAGTTAATGGTGGTTGTCCTAGCTGTTGGGGATTACCTATATTAAAATAGAATATTTCCCGCCCCTTTTTTTCCAATTCTTGTGCTAATTGGACAATCGCTCCTCTAACTGCATATTCAGCTTCTCGAACATTTGGGTTCAAAGATTCAACAGACAATTTTTCTTTAATGAAATTTTGCATTTTACATCCCAGTGGTTTTTTCGGGTTTTCAGTGTGATTATCACTGTAGATTGAATACTTTAGGATTACATTATGTAAATATTCTCTTTGAGTCTCTTAGATCTAGATAATTTTGTGTATTTCGTTCTAAATCTGCAGATAATTTTACAGATTCTTTCGTTATGGGGCAATTTTTTTTAGAAACCGTTCAATGAGCTTTAAACCGCTTATTTATACATAATCGTCGTTTATTTTCTTTAATTAAAATATAAATTCTGTAATAATGCAAAAAAGAACCATAGTACAATCTACTTTAGTAGCTCCCTCTTTAGTAAAAGCAGATTTTCCCACTATCCACTCTCATGAGAAGCTGGGATACCTTAGGATTGCTATGTTTCTTTCGTTGTTTTCTTTATTGTAATCTCTATCGCAGAAACGTTCGAACTACGGCCTTCGCGGTTATCTAACACTTCTGTGGAAATCTGGATGTCTTTTACCTCGACTAAACCCTGCATAAACCGACGGTGAAGTACTTCAGCGACATCGACACATCGGGAAATGGCTTTACCTCGAGCTTTCAGTATTACTGTGTCAGTTCCTCTATTAAACTGTGCTACACAGGCCATTACATAAGCTGTGACTGGTTTTTGACCTACGAATACAACGTCGTCTTCGGGCATCGTTTTATCTCCGATTCTTTTGTTTCAACTTTGTATTAAGTGATTTCAGAGGTAAGGTAAGGGAAACCTTTGAAAAATACCTTATTCTTTATTTCTTCTATACCCTGAGAAAAACCTTATCATACATTTCAATAATATACTGAAAAAAAAAGTAAATGAAAAAAGGCTATTATTCCCACTTACCCGTTAATAAGAGAATTTAAACCATGGGGTCAATTTCTGGTGCGTGCAACTAACCTCTATCGCAAAATGTACCGTGAAGTATATCGTACAATCGTAAATTGCGATATAACGATAGAAGTCCTAGATAGTCGGTTTCCAAATTCAACCCGATCTTCAAAGGTTGAATCTTTTGCTTCATTTAAACATAAAGCACTTATTCTCTGTATGAACAAATGTGATCTAGTTCCTCTTCGAGTTCTGCACAAATGGAAGAAAGAATTAAGCAAATCATATCCTACGATCTTTTTCTCAGCCCGTGACCGTCATGGCACGAGAATATTCCGTAAAACGTTGTCCCAATATAGTAAACACACTGATGACGCTCTTTGTTGTCTTATTGGTTTACCAAATACTGGTAAAAGTAGTATATCAAATGTTCTCAGGGGAAGTCATTCTGCGCCAACAAGTCCAATTCCTGGATATACAAAAAGTGTGCAATTACTTAGGATTAGCCCTCATCATCTCTTCATCGACACCCCAGGGATTGTTCCTGCAGATGATTTCGAATTTGAGGAACAGATATTTCTAGGAACAATACCAATCACTAAAATTGAAGATCCTATAAGTACGGTGCAGATCATTCTAGATCGAATGCAATATTTCCACACAAATGGATTCTTGGAGTATTATAAGCTACAAAAATTTCCACAGGGAATAGAAAGCATATTGGAAGATCTAGCGAAAAAACGTGGTCGTCTCTTGAAAGGAGGGGTAGCTGATGAAGAAGGGATGGCACGAATAATGCTGAAAGAATTCTTTGATGGGAAATATCCATATTATGAAACTCCCTCAAAAGTCAAACAAGCTCAAAAATTAGGAATCATCACAACTCCAGAGAAGTGAAACTCCTCCATTACTGTCTTAATAGTATTTGTATTTACTTCAATCAGGTTTTTCAGGTAAAGGAGATGTGATCAACAATTTGAACAATCAGTTGACCCAAAACCAAGAATAGGATGACTTGCCTTGGTCTTTAACTCAATATACATAAGAAGTTCACATTCTGTTTTCTCTGTTGTTAGAACTACAACTCCAATGGAAGGCGGGATGACCTTAAAGTAATAATCTATATGCCAAAATGACTTTTTTTTCTGCGAAAAATGTCTTTGGAGACGCCAACCGAGTGAAGTAGCTCTTTTTCCTTTTCCAGAGCCAACATAGATGTACGTTCCAGATGAAAATTGAACAATTCCATATCGAGGAACAAGTATTGCCTTTGACATCGGAAGGAAGGCGAATAGGGCATATATTCCTTTTTCGCATTTCAATTCTTCAAGGGAAAACTGTTTCATTTGTTAAACCATAACGAAAGGATTTTCTTCTCATGTGATTTCATACGAAATGCGATGATGAAGAACAATCAAATAATCTTTCATCTTAAAATCACATTAATATCTATCCTTCTTATCTTAAGTGGAGTTAGTAGCGCTGCAGCAGTAGAAGATGGGGATTGTACCTGGTGGAGTGATATTCAGACCCTTAACAGCTTTACTTGGCAAATTTTGGCATATGAAATGGGAGATAGTAGTTTAGAGGCTCTATTCGATCTTGGCGATATAAAACCACAAGCTGATCAAAAAATTGTGATCCAGTTGAATGATACTCCCCCAGCAAATTATCGCTTTCATCTTGAGCAACGTGATGAACGTCATGATCCTTGGTTTCTGACCACAATTGCAGGAAATGTAAGTGAGAATAAGAATAAAGATCCTTTCCCATTTATCTTACCTGAAAAAATCGTAGATGTAACTATCTTAAAGTTAGGTGTGCATTTTATTCCTTTTGCCTTACACTCTCTAATCAAATATGACGGAGGAGAAGCATGGATAAATGGTACAGCTGATAATCCTCTACCTCCAACTATACAAGATAATCTAGTTAACCTTACTTTCATTTATCAAGGTTTAAAAGGGGAAATCCTTTGGGAAGTAACTACTGGGTTGTTAAAATTTGCAAAATTGGACGGAACAGAGACCCATGTAAAAGTTGAACTACTAACCGATCCTCTCAACCCATCTACGTCAACAACAACAACGTCAGCTACTCAAAAAACCAGTATTTCATCAAGTTGGTTTCAATCATCCTCTGAACATACGGGATTCATCTTTGGATTCGAGGCAATAATTAGCTTAACCTCATTTTTATGTTTTCTTTGGATCCGCCGTTATTTTCATAACAGAATACAAAGTTCTCAATGAATACATTTCAAAAGATGAAACTACTTGAGGAAAAAACACATTGAAGAATAATTTAACAAACAACAATTTTATAGAGACAATCTGGAGTGTAATTAGTTAGTTCTTAAGCTGGAGCTGAGAATGTGTCGAAGAAATATGATTTAGCAGCTAAAACCATTGTTCTCGGTGATGGAGCTGTTGGAAAAACTTCACTAATCCGGCGTTATGTGGAAGGCAAATTCGATGAAGCGTATACTGTAACGCTAGGTGCTGAATTCCTTTCAAAAACAGTTCAAACAAAGGATCCTGAAAAAATCGTCAAACTTGCGATTTGGGATCTTGCGGGTCAAGCTAAATACGCGTCATATCGTAAGTTAGTCTTTACCGGTGTGAATGGCGCTTTTCTTGTTTTTGATCGGACTCGAAAAAAAACTCTCTCCGCATTAAAAGATTGGTATAATGATTTACAACAGTTTTCACCCAATGTTCCAGTCATTTTAATCGGGAATAAAGCAGATTTACGGCGAAAAGTAACAAAGAAAGAAGTACAGGCTCTTGCTGACGAATTAAAGTTAGTTAAAGCTATTTTTGATACATCAGCTAAATTGGGTAAAGGTGTCAGTGAGGCTTTTGAAGAGATGGCTCATCAAATAGTTTTAAAATAGGTGATTTAATTAAAAAGGAGATCAAACTATGTCTTCGCCACTTGAAGACATCTACTCATTTCTTGCTTTTGTACGGAGTAGTGGGTTGCCCGTTCTTTTTCGGAATTATCAAGAAAGCCTATCAATGGAACCTGGTCTGGTTAGTGCCTTTCTTACAGCCATGATTTCCTTCGCACGTGAAGCCCAACTCTCTGACCTTAAACAAGTAGATATGGCAGACTTACGACTTGTTTTTATCGAAGAAGACCCTGTTGTTTTCGCTACTCTTGTGTCTCGTTTTGTGAGTCCATTAGACCTCGAATTCAAACTGAGAACGATTAAAAGCCTTTTTTTTGAAGAATTTAACCGCGAAGACATCAATATTCTGGCATCTAACCAAACATCCTTCCGTGATTTCGCTAAAATTGTGGATGAGATAATGTTAGGTGAAACCAGAGGAATTGATCCAAGTATAAAGGCGGCAGTGCGCGAAGCAATTGATGACACTATGCTGGATTCGGGTATGACGAGTTTAGCTGTCCTATCTATGACGGGAAATGTTATTGTCAATAGATTTCAGGATAAAAAACTCTTGGAAGGGGCAATTAGATTTTTAGACGCGACTTATGTTGGGCAGATTCATGGGTTAAAATCTATGATTCTCGGGTCAGAAGATCATACAGTAATATTCATGGATTCTGGAAAAGGTTTAATGCTTGTTGGCGCGGCTCCTCCTGATTTTGAAGTAGATAGTCTCGCTCTTTCACTAAAAACGATTTCTAATCGTATTAATAAGCTATTAGGAGAATAAATAATGCCTGTATATGAATTTGAAGGAATAAAACCAAAAATTGATCCCTCAGCATACATTAGTCCTAGTGCTGATGTCATTGGCTCGGTAACCATTGGTTCAAAATGCTATGTTGGCCCAGGTGCTCGTGTACGGGGAGATTATGGAGAGATAGAAATTGGTGAAGGTTCTTCTATCCAAGAGAACTCTGTGATTCATGCGCGTCCTGGTAAAAAAACAAGCATAGGAAAATATGTCACTATAGGACATGGAGCCATTATCCATACTCCAACTATTCATGATAATGCCACTATTGGTATGGGAGCTATAGTTTCTGATTATGCTGATATAGGAGAATGGGCAATTGTAGGAGAGGGGTGTGTAGTGCGTAATAATCAAGTCATTCCCAGTCGAAAGGTTTGTGTTGGAATTCCTGCTAAAATAATTAGGGATGTCGATGATAAACTTGTCGATCTGCATACAAATTACAAAACACTTTATTCGGAGTTAGGAAAAAGATATAAAGAATCACTAAAGGAAGTTAAATCCGACTAAGGCGCTTTAAATGCCACTTCTACCACTCCCAGACGACTGTCCAAAAGATAAAGAATATCTCGCTCCATGCCCATGTTTTTCAAAAGAAGATGGAGGTTATTTGTGCCTTAATTTAGATTCTATAAAAGATGTTCTCTTTTTTGACCTTATGTGTTGTACTAAGGCGACTGAAGCTTCACCAGAGACTCCTGTGTGCATGAATTGCCTTTATGTTGAACAAGATGGCTAACTTTATTGTGCTACAACTAATCAACCATTAGTCCTCTATAAAGAGCATATAACAGCGAAACAGTTTCAATCTGCTCTTGATACAGTTTTAGTATGGCTACCTAAATCCCAACCCCAAACTTCATCCGATATCTGTTCACTTTGTCTTTATAGAACAATCTATGCTGAGATTGAAAAAAAACGAGCCGTCACCGAAGATTCTCAATCATAGAAAAACTTTCATTATATTAAGTATGAAAGAATTTTAAACGAGCGAGAGGAAACACTTTGACATTAGCCATCCGAAATGCTACATTAATTCCGATGGATAAACCAAATAGAATTATTAAAAACGGTACAGTCCTCATTGAAGGTTCTAAAATTGTAAATATGGGGAAAAACGAAGAAATTGAGATCCCCCAAGGCACAGAGATCATTAAAGGTGAAGGGAAGCTCGTAATTCCTAGTTTACTTAATGCTCATACTCATGCTTCTATGACCTTACTCCGTGGTTATGCCGATGATATGGATGTGCAGACGTGGTTGACTGAAAAAATCTGGCCTTTAGAAGGCAAACTTACTCCTGAACATATTTATATAGGTTCTAAGCTTGCTGCAGTCGAATCTGTTCTATCAGGCTGTACTTTATTAAATTCTATGTATTTTCATGCCGAAGATGAGGCAAAAGCGATTACTGAAGTGGGTATTCGTGCTTTTGTTGGACAAGTTGCTTTTTCATGGACGAAAGGCAATGATAAGCAGGAACTTGAATCCTTAGTCAATAAACTCCACAGAAAAGAAGATGATCGAATTCGCGTGACTGTAAATCCTCATGCTCCTTATACTGTAGATCCAGAATTTTTATCCGAGTTTCGTATAATAACAGATGAAGTTAATGAAAAACTAGACCAGGATGCACAACTTTTAATCCATTTCCATTGTGCTGAGACATTTGATGAAGTAGAAAAAACTGCAGAAGCATTAAAGCAATGGGAAAAAGAAGGAAAAGTCCCAAAACCTGTATCTCTTGAAAAAGGTCTTCTTCATTATCTGGATGATTTAGGATTTCTTAAACCAGCTAATGGCAAAGAAAGTGATGTTCTTGTTGTTCATGGGGTTGCTCTTAACCAAAATGACCTTCAAATCATGGCTCAACGGGGTGTAAAACTATGCCATTGCCCTGCTTCTAACCTGAAGCTAGGATCTGGAATTGCCCCTATTCCTGACGTACTAGCGAAAAATCTTGCTTTAGGATTAGGAACCGATGGTGCGGCCTCAAATAATACGTTAGATATGTTTGATGCAATACGATTGGCAGCGATCATCCAAAAAGGAGAGAAAAAAAACCCCACTTTAGTTACTGCTTATGAAGCAGTTGAAATGGCAACGTTGGGATCAGCAAGAGCACTAAATTGCCAGCAAGAGCTGGGTAGTTTAGAAATGGGAAAAAATGCGGATCTAACAATAATTAATTTGAAAAAACCTCATTTAATCCCACTTTATGATGAGATTAGCCATTTAGCATATTGTATTAAAAGCACAGATGTGGAAACAGTCATTTGTAATGGTCAAATCATTTTAAATAATGGAGAATTTGAGCATATAGACATTTACAAGTTATTTGAAGAAGTAGAGAAGGTTAAAGAAGGATTAATCTCCTCATAACAGAATGGTCATGAATATTTATGCCACTTACTGATGATGAAAAGTTGACTGCTATACGAGCTTACTATCAGGGAGATTTTTCTCTCCAAGAATTTTTTTCTGTTGCAGGTATGACCGATTTTAAGAATCGAGAATTTGGTTTTCAGATGTCAGGTGGTTTTATACGTAATCGGTCATTTGAATCTCCATCTCAACTTCTCCATTTCATACAGCAAATGTCACCTCTAGGGGTTTATGCTGGATCTATATACGAAACACCACCTACTGCTGAAAACACGATACAAAACATTTATTGGGTCTCTAGGGAATTGATATTCGATATAGATCTCACCGACTATGATGAAGTCCGTCGATGTGATTGTAAAGGGACAAAAAACATTTGTGAGCTATGTTGGGATCTTCTTCGCTGCGTTGCTGAGATTCTTCTTCGTCTTCTCGACAAAGCTTTTGGTTTCAAAGAAATACAGTTAGTTTTTTCCGGTGGTCGAGGCATCCATCTTTGGATTCGGGATCCCCTAGCTACACAGTTGACAGCGAATCAAAGAAAAGCAATTATTGATTATATATCTCTCATCAAAGGCAAACAAATTCTTTGGCGTTCTTCTACTGAAATTCGAGGAAAAATATCTAAAACATTCCGAGATACATGGATAGAAATTGTATTGAGTTCTGTTCTCCACCGGAAGTTTATTACTCGAAAAGAGCTGCAAGAATATGGTTTCTCACCTGCAGGTGCTAAACATATTTACGAAAACCGAGAACAGATTCTTCAAGAGGCATATAATACTTCTTCTCAAGAAAAATCTGTTTTACGCCTCGCCCGTCTCCTCACACACAAAAGGGGGCGTCGTAAAAACTTTGATGAAATCCTTCGCAATATTATTTGGTTTAATTATCCTCGTTTCGATGCAACCGTTACCACTGACCTTCATCGAATTATTCGAATGCCTGGGTCAGTTCACTATGGAACAGGTCGCTTATGTCAAATTATTCCCGATAATAACTTTGCTGAATTTAACCCGTTTACTAGTAGGAATCTATATTCTGCTGTGAGTTTCCAAAATAAACTGTAAATTGTTCAAAATAGAAAAGTCCATCCATAAACGGGAATGACATCTCTCCAATTGTATCTAGTGGAGATAGAACGCGTAATCCTGCAAAGAAGATTTCTGGAATTACCTGAGTAGAAGGAAATCGACACGTTTCACTACGTTTGTGAACGTTTCAATATGTTTTGCGGAGACTGTTCGACTGTCACTTTTCTATCTTTGGATACTCATTAAATTATCTATATTATCCTTTTTTTGGGCCATTTCGAATTATTTCTCGAATTTCTTTTAGCGATCCCCGCCACTCATCTAAGTACTCAAGCCACCAGTTTCCTCCTCCATTAATATAGGATTGTATCATTTCTAAATCTTTTTCAGAATCTTCTTCCATAGTCATACCGCAGCAAACTACATCAAATGCTCGTAAGTTAGGATTAACCTTTTTTATGTATTCAAGAATGTTCTTAAAATCATCAGGTGCTAAAAATTCTTCCTTTTCTGCATTTAGCGGGATAATACCATCCCATCTTGCTGCCCGTCGAAAAGGTGCTTTGATTGGCCATGACCCTGCAACCCAAATTGGAATT
>JAEOTF010000468.1 GCA_016840025.1 Candidatus Hodarchaeota archaeon | reverse complement strand
TGGCGGGTGCATTCGGGAACTTATGGGTGTCACCTCAGTCAGTATGATGGGAGTTACCATCCTGCATATATTAACCAAACATTTAGTAGATTAATACCTATTACAATCCAAAGTTCTCTTACGTTTTACATCAGGTCAGGCGCTTCGGACAATGTGAGGGCAACGGTGGCTTACTTTGATGGAACTACTACAACTGAAGATTTTGGAACCTCAACTTCTTGGACTCAGAAAACAGTTACATTATCAGTGGGGAAATATATGACTTCTATCCAACTAGAACGGACAACACATTCGGCTTGGACCATGGGGATTGATGATATTGAACTAAGCGATGTAGTTATCCCTGAATTTCATTCAAATTTAGTTTCAGTGATTACTTTGCTATCTTTGATTTCTGTTATACTATTTACTAAACGAAATAGATTAATAGTGCATTATAAAGAAAAAATATGATTTTATGAATGTAAGTTTATTAAACGTAGGCAACAGCTTCAATTTCAACCAATAGATGTGGAAAAGCAAGTCGTGCTTCAACAGTAGAACGAGCAGGGCGATCTTTTGTGAAAAAAGTCTTATAAACCTCGTTCATTTCGTTAAAGTACCGAATATCTGCTAAGAAGACTGTAGTTTTGACGATATTACCAAGAGACGATCCTGCTTCCTCTAAAATAATCTTTATTCGTTCTAAGCAGATTTTAGTTTGTTCATCTACCGAAGTAGGTGCTTTTCCAGTCTCTGGGTCTATTCCAACCTGTCCAGAAGTGTAGACCATATTACCAATTTTAACCCCTGAAGAAAATGGAGCAGGTGAAGGTGGTATCGATTCGGGTTGAATAACTTTTTTTTTCATGATTTTTCCTCCTTTGATTATACTCATTAGATCATCATTATAATTTTGTACATTTAAATTTAGTATGTATCTTCATGAGATTTCAGCTTTTCCCTTTGTTTGACCCTTAAACAGAGTTTTTGGACTGTTAGCACTATTTTCAGGTAAAAATCTTAAATCTTAAATATAAAACGCATTTAATGGTATTAATTTCAATAAACTGATCTGAGAGAAATACAATGAAAAAGAAAATTGTTAACGTAATTTTTTGGGGAATATTTATTATTTTTATTTTTGTACTAGTAAACTCAACTAATAATATAACAGATTCACAATGTATAGCAAAAGATCCAGACATATTTGACTTAAAAAGAGGTAATAGATCAAATAAGTCCTTGAGGGACGACGATAATGTATATTTAACGAAGTTTTGTACATATCTTGGTGGTAGCAATACTGAGTTAATTGAAAATGTCGTGGATTTAGGGATGGATGATGCAGTGGTGGATAATGATGGAAATATCATCGTTACTGGTCGTACAGCATCCTATAATTTTCCGACATTGAACGCTTATCAGAGTAGTAAGAAAGGGGGAACTGATGTATTTATAGCTAAATTGAATCAAACAGGAGAACTAATCTTTTCAACTTTTTTAGGTGGGAATAATGATGATTGGGGAACTACTGTGGCAGTTGATGGTATTAATAACATCTATGTCGTTGGAACTACTCAATCGAGTGATTTCCCGACATTAAATGCCTACAATTCCGATCATATGGGAGGTACCTACTATTCTTCAGATATTTTCTTTGCTAAATTTAGTTCTAATGGGGCTTTGATATTTTCATCCTATTTTGGCGGTTCTGAAGATGACTGGGGTTACGGGATAAACACCGATACTCAGGGAAATTTTATTTTAACAGGAAGTACTTATTCTAGCGATTTACCAACTTCAACTAACGCTCTTCAAACCAGTATTTCTGGTTCTGGTGTAGATGCTTATCTCAGTAAATTTAGCTCAGATGGCCAAGAATTACTTATCTCAACACTTCTAGGTTCTGATGGTCATGATTGGGGAATCGAAATAGCTTTTGATAGTATTGACAACATAATAATGGTTGGTGGATCATCTTCATTGGATTTTCCGACTGTGAATTCATATCAAAATACCATGAAAGGCGTTATTGACCCAATAATTCTCAAATTGAGTCATGATGGTCAAGAATTACTATATTCAACATACTTCGGTGGTTCAGGTGATGACAGGGGACTTGCACTTGATATAGATTCCAATGATAATGTAGTTATTACTGGTTATACCCCAACTAGCGATTTCCCTACAAAAAATGCATTACGTAATTTTGGGGGTGGTGATAATGATGCATATATTGCTAAATTAAATTCTACTGGAGAATTGATATTTTCTACCTTTTTTGGTGGTAATAATGATGATCGGGGTTATGATGTAGCTTTAGATGAAAATAATGATATCTACATCACTGGTCAAACTAGATCAATCAATTTTCCAACAACAGAAAATGCAACTTTCTCTACTTATCTAGGTATTAGAGATGCCTATATTACTAAAATCACTAATGATGGACAAGTATTATCATTTTCAAGTTATTTTGGGGGATCGGATGATGATAGAGGGAAGAATATTCTGGTTGATTCTTCGGGTAATTTATTTTTAACAGGAATTTCTCATTCCACTGACATCCCTGTTTCTGGAAGTTCATATCAAGACAAAATTGGAGGTAATTATGACATTTTTATCGCTAGTATGTATTGTCAGTCATCATCAACTCAAACAACAACCACAACACCCATAACTACTTCTGAATCTTCTTCTACAGTCACTTCAACAACTAGTAATGCATCACCAGGATATGGTATTCTTTGTGTGCTTTTTAGTTTAGGATTAATTCTAATAAAGAAGTTTAGGCTCCACTGAAAAATTATGCTTCAAATCCTTCAGAATGAGTTGTTTACTGACCTTTTTTAATCCCATGGGAAATTTTGTGGACAATCCACCATTTCCCATCTATTTTCATTAAATTGAAGTAATCGATATAGCAAACCTTTTGATTTTCTAACCTAATCTTCACAGCTCCAATATTTTCTGTGATATCGATATAAAAAAACTCTGTCTCCCATTGTAGAGATTTGACTAAGTTTTTTGGATCGTACCAGGACATATATGTTTCTCTATCTGCAATACTAAACTTTCCTTCCTGAAACCAGAAAAATCTCCAATCTTCATGTAGAATTTCTTTATAAAGTTCAGGATCTGATTGTGCATGCCCCTCATGATAATATTTCATAATAGCCTCTTTAATAACTTTTTTTTCTAATTCATTATCTTCTTTCGATAGCATTTTTAACTACTCAATTCATTATTAGCCTAAATATTGGAAAAAATACGTAATAAAAAAAATGAATATGTGAAAATTTATCAATCTATAGTTTGTACTACCTGACGAAACTAAATGGAAAAACTCCCGTCTCTCGACAGCCACGCTCATCTCGAGCCATCTCAAACTTCCAGTGAGTTAGCTAGCATAGGTGCAGTCCTTGCTATGACTCTCTCGCTTGATGAGGCTTCTCTCGTCGTTGATCGATATGAACCAAATATCACTTGGGGTGTGGGTTGTCATCCACGCAACCTTAAGGCACAAAAAGCATTCAATGCAGATCGATTTCGTGACCTGGTAGAGAGAACTGCAATCGTTGGTGAGATCGGATTAGATACAGGATCACGTGTTCCACTCGAATTACAGCTCCAGAATTTCAGACAAGCATTAGAGGTCGTTGCTGAAACCCCACGTTTAATCAGCATACACAGCTACCGTGCAACTGAGCTGGTGATCAAAGAATTACGCCAAAGACCTGTTACTTTACCCATTCTTCATTGGTGGACAGGAACCGCAGATAAAACAGAAAAAGCTGTAGCCCTTGGCTGCTACTTCTCTATACATTCTGCTGTCGCTCGACACTCGAAGTTTCGAACTCGGGTTCCTCCTGAACGAGTACTCATCGAAAGTGATCATGGTTATCGAGATCCGCCTGCTGCAATCCCATGTCGGATTGAATGGGTCGAGCATTTAATTGGACAACAACTAAAAATAGATGTCAAAGAGGTTCGACATCTTACCTGGCGGAATTTAGAAACGATCATCCGTGAAACTGGTACACATAAACTTTTTCCAAAGACATTTACCACATCACTAACAAAGGTAAACCTTGATCATACTTGATGATTCATAGAAAAATTAAGAAAAAAAAAATAGTATGGAAAGTCGAAAGGATTAAGGATAATGAAAGACCCTTACAAGCTTTTAGGCGTCACAGGGATTTGGTCCATCGAGAAAGATTCAGGATTACCTCTCATATATCATGAAACCGAGTCCAAAATAGAAGGAACCCTCTTTGGTGGATTATTGACCGCAATTAGAAGTATGTTATCAGAAATTCAAATAGGTCAACTTTCATCTATTGCTACAGACATATATGATCTAATTATAACCACTTCTGAACACATAGTTACTGCTATTGCATTAGAAAAAGGTTATTCATCTGAATGCTTATATCCGCTTCTCAGTACTATTAATAAGAAAGTTGAAGAGATATATCTTGATAAAGTAAAGAAAGGCGCTATTATAGACACGGAACTATTTACTAGTTTTAGTAAAACTTTACCAGAATTACTTTCTTCATATACTACGAATTTGATCCAAAGCTGTAGTACAAATGATATTGAAGATGAACCTGAAAAAGTAGATGATCCAAATAAAAAGCTTAAAGATTCTGGATTATGGTGAAAATGCTAGGTGTTTTTTATGCTAGAAAATATTAGTCAAGTTGGCTCTGAACCACCTATAGAGGCAGTTATCATGGAAGGAGTGGTTCTCTTAACATTTTTCTATTTGAGTTTAAGAACAGGTCAAAGATATATGAAACGAAAGGCTCCACCTGTTCTAAATCTTTTTTTAAGCTTTTTCTTCTATTTCTTAGCTGGAGTAGCATTATTTACTACTAAATCAATTGAGCATTTTACAGAAGGAGATATTGATGTAAGTAGTTTAGGAATCAATATAGGGTATGCTTGTTCTGCTTTTGGAAATCTTTTCCTTTATTATTTCACTCTTGATATATTCTTTAAAGAGATTAAGCCGTATATTCGAGAAGCAATTACATTAGCCATCGGTATTGTAGTAGGGTTTCTATTAGTTTTCATTTTTACTCTCGAATCACCGTTTGTTGAGATACCAGGAAACTATGTTCCACTTCATCTTCTAATTTGGCATGTATTAGTCTCATCGTTTATCTTTGTTACCTTATTTTATAAAGCATTTTCCGAATGGAGAAAAACTACGGAAATTTTACCTAAAACGGGATTTTTAATGATCGCTATTTGTGCAATTTTTGAGCTATTAGTCTTTATTTTCTTCTTTATTGATAGTTATTCCGATGCTGATTATACAATATACTATTTCCTTGGGTGGATTTCAGCTTCTATTGCTGGTTTCTTTGCAATGATAGGGTATCTCATGCCTGATTGGTTCAAGAATATCATAAATAGTAGATCTAAATAAATTTATAGCTCTGTCCAAAGACATTTATGGCATTTATAGCAGCCTATGGGGTTCTTGATGCAAATCTAACTGTCTTTCCGAAAACATTTATTACAGTTATACAAATCAAAGCAATATAATCTAATAGCTAAATTGATCATTCGAGTAACTCTTGTAGCATCTCTCGAGTGAAAGGTTGAAAATCAAAATATTCTCGCCAAATCTTTTCAAGTAAATTATAATGATCGTTTATATTCTGACAAATGATTAAATTTCCTTTCGTAACATGGTATTGTATACTTAAAGGTGCATGGTTAAGTATTACAATATCTACTGGATAGTTTATTAGTTCAGATAACGTGGTTGTGAGTTCTATTTCATATTTTATAAATTTGTTCGAGAGTACATTCTTATTAAGAAATAGTGCAATATCAATATCCCTAAATGGTAGAGAATTAGATGTAAAACTGCCATGCAAATAAGCAAATAATATATTCGTATCTCTTTTGAGAACTTCCTTTATTTTATCTTTTAAGTTCTCTTTATTGTTATTCATGTGATATTTTTGCATTTTACAGCTCACTGTTACTTATAAATTCACCAATTTCAGTTAAATATTCCTCTAAATCTTTTAAATCACTTTTTAAAATTGTATAAATACGATCATCACTTATTAGCCAATATCTATGAATTATTCTGTTCCTGAATTGCGCCATCTTAGTTAATCGTTTTGCTAAATCATCGGAGAGAATACTTTCTTCTTTTAAGACTTGAAAACAATCAGAATAACTCTCTGGGGTTCTTGATGCAAATCTAACTGCCAGATGGTTACATATGGCTATAGATGCCTCAATAACTACAATCGCTTCATATTTTGTTGCTGCGATTCGTTCTGGATTTGATAGGAATTCTTCTTTGGCTATTAGAAGATAATTTCTTATTGTTTGGATACCATGACGAATTTCTTTAGAACGAGTACGGATCAAATCAAGATTTATTCGTTTAAAGCTCTCCTCATTGGAACTCATAAGTCTATATTCCTTTTCTATTACAATTTATTCATGAAATTCAAAGGATTCAATTGAAGAAACTGATTCTATTCATGAATCCCGTATCTGTTCCAGATTCAATATCTTTTTATATTATTTCTAGTAGCTAATAAAGTAGAGGTTATACCGAAACTCCAAACC
>JAEOTF010000467.1 GCA_016840025.1 Candidatus Hodarchaeota archaeon | reverse complement strand
CGGAATAGGGTTATCAGATCTGACGGGTATTAAGGGTAAAAAACCGTTTTCTACTCGCATTGTAGTTGTTAGGATTCTTTTGGGAGAAATAAATTCTTCTCTTGCATATCCTTCCCCTCTCTTACATGAATGCCCTTCAATAATTAACTCTCCATTTACATTCTCAACATGAACTAAACATCCAGTAGGGCAAACAATACATCTAATATCTTTAAATCCTTCAGGGAATTTTTGTTCTTTTTCATTTATTTCTGACTCTGACATTTTTTTACCTCTAAACTTAATCTTCTTCAATTAAAACCTCTGGACGAGGTATAACCTCTACTTCTATATTTTTGCAATTTGGATCGATTTGTACTTCGCTCAAATTTAATTTTAATTCGAGCATTTCACTTGGAATTACATATCTTCTCTTTTTTTTATAAAAAACCTTGTTATTTTCATCTTTTAACTGAATTTGAATTCTCCGGTCTGGTCTTTTTACTCGAAAAGAAAAAATAATATTTTGTTCTAAGTCAGCTTTATTAATTAAATCGGGCTTTACGTAATTAACATTTTCTCCTGCATTACATTTAATTTGTGTTTTTTTCGCAATTTCTTTGCCAAATTTTTCTTTAACATATTCAATGGCATTCAGTCCAGCTCGTTTTGCTTCTGCAGTGACTAGATCAACTAAATCATGGACTTGCAATACATTCCCGCATGCGAACACACCCTCAATTGTAGTTTCTAAGTTGTTATCCACCACAGGACCTCCCATTTCCGAGATTTTAGCACCTGCGTCTCGTGTTAACTCGTTTTCAGGGATTAAACCTACAGATAATAATAAAGTATCACACTCGATAAATTTATCAGAGCCTATTACCCGATCGAAGTTGCGATCTACCTTACTTATAGTTACGCCTTGAACTCTCTCCTTCCCATGAATCTTTGTGACTGTATAACGGGTTATTAGTGGAATTCCATAATCTTCTAAGCATTGGACTTCATTTCTTATTAATCCACTTACATAAGGTTGAATTTCCACCACAGCTTTAACTTGACAGCCTTCCCAGGTTAGACGACGAGCCATAATCATTCCAATATCTCCACTTCCCAATATAACATATGTTCTACCCGGTAAGTAGCCTTCAATATTGACAAATCTTTGAGCTTGCCCTGCAGTATATATTCCAGCGGGTCGAAAACCAGGTATATTGATGGCACCTCTTGTTTTTTCACGACAACCCATGGCTAGGATAATTGCTTTAGCTTTAATTTCAATAAGTCCTTCTTGTTTGTTTACAGCATATATAATTTTATCTCGAGTAAATTCAATTACCATCGTGTCTAATATAGAAGGAATTTTTAATTCTTTAGCTTGGTTAATAAATCTTTGGACATATTCTGGACCGGTTAGTTCTTCTTCAAACTCATGAAGTCCAAATCCATTATGAATGCATTGAAGTGTAATTCCTCCTAATTCTTTATCCCTTTCTATAATTAAAACTTCTAATCCCGCTTTTTTAACTACAATAGCAGCGGCTAAACCAGCAGATCCACCTCCTATTACAACAACATCTACTTCATATTTTTTCATGTTCCTCTTGCACCTCCTCTTCCATTTCTCAATATGAAGTCCTTTGTTTTTCCAACTAAAATATTAGTGTCTTCTCCCCTTTTTGTAATTTCTTCATAAGATTTATTCAGCTCTCTCGACAAGATTTCTATAACTCGTGGTCTACAGAACCCACCTTGACAACGTCCCATACCTGGTCTACACCGAAATTTTATTCCATCGACAGTATTAGCACCTACCGGAGCATGAATCGCATCAATTATTTCTTTTTCAGGGATAGTTTCACATCGACAAATAATTCTACCCCACGCTGGATCTTCTTGTATTTTTTGATCAAGTTCATCTTTAGTGAAATCTTTAAATCTCTCTGGTTTGGGGCGAATGGGGTTATAATTTTCCTTAATTTTTAACTCAACACCTAATAATTCCAGAAATTCAACTACTTTTTCTGCAATTG
>JAEOTF010000466.1 GCA_016840025.1 Candidatus Hodarchaeota archaeon | reverse complement strand
GGAGTTTCGTGTTTACTAATGAGTAGCCCTGTTGTAGTTTTTCCACAACCACTTTCTCCGCATATCATAAAAATCTCAGATGGTTTTATTTCTAGGTTTAATCCATCTACTGCATGAAGATACTGTTTACGATTTAAGAAAAAATCTAATAAATTACTGCGAACAGGAAATAATTTAGTTAGATTTTCAACCTTCAAAATATATTCCATTGTTTATTACACCGCTTTTTCTAAGATCTTTTTATTATCTGCAAAATGACATTTTGAATAGTGTTCATCACTTATTTCTATGATTGGGGGGTCTTCTTTACAGATATCTTTTTGAAAAGGACATCTAGCCCGAAAAAGGCATCCGGGTGGGGGGTCAACGAGATTTGGAGGATGTCCTTTCAAAGATTTAAGCCTTTTTAAATCTCCTTTAATACTTGGAATAGAATTCAGAAGACTAAGGGTGTACGGGTGTCGAGTATCTCTAAAAATCGTCTTTGTATCGGCACACTCGACTATTTTTCCACCGTACATAACAGCCATTTTATTACAAGTCTCAGCAAGTATTGCAATATCATGAGATACCATTATCATAGAGAATTTGTACTCATTCTGCAAATCCTTTATTCTCTTCAAAATACGGTCTTGGATTATAACATCTAATGCTGTAGTTGGTTCATCAGCCAGTATTAATTTGGGTTTACAAATAAGACTCATTGCTATAAGAACTCTTTGCCTCATTCCTCCACTAAATTCATGAGGATAATGTTTTTTTATAGATGGATTGATACCAACCAGAGATAAAAGTTCATTAACTCTTTTATTGGCTTTTTCTTTCGGAATATCTTCATGTGCTTTTAATGCTTCTCTTATTTGATCGCCCACCCTAATTACAGGGTTTAAAACGTTTAACGCCCCTTGTGGAATCAAAGAAATTTCTTTCCAACGAATATCTATCATTTCTTCTTCTTTATATTTAATTATATTTTTTTCATTAAAGAAAATTTTTCCACCAATAATACTTGCATTTCTTGGTAACAATCTAATTATTGACATAATAAGGGATGTCTTACCAGATCCTGACTCACCTGCTATTCCTAGACAATCTCCGTTATCTAATTTTAATGATGAATCGTCTATTGCTTTAACCCAACCTCTTTTAATCTTATACCATACTTTCAGGTTTTCTATTCCGAGAAGCATTGTTTTTTCCAACATTATTTCCTAAAGAAAAAAATTGGGAATGATAAATAATAAAAAGGCTACATTCTTACGCGTGACCCAGTATAGCTATAGATCGCAGTTGCTATAGAAATAATTAATGCAATTATTGAAATCCATAATTCATAGGACGGTTTTGAAGTTGTTTCCCCTATAGGAACTATTGACAATGAAGGAGCCATCTCTGCTTGTATAAAGGCTTCATCGTAATCTCCATAGCTATTAACCATATTTTCAACATTTTCTAGCCTCTTTATGGCAGCTGAAACATCGTAGCCACTAGCTTCCAAGGATTCAATCTTACTTTGAGAAGTCTCTATCTGAGCTCTAACTTCCATTGGACTTTTAGTGCTACCTCCCTCGTACCATACACCCTTAAAACTAGAAGAAAGACCTGCTTGGTACAAACCCTTTTCATATGTTTCCGGATCACAGAAGAAGTCATGGAAGTGTGAATCAGTTGGATTAATCACACAATACGTCCAAAGATTTATTCTTGGAAGATCATTAGCTAATATATCCTGTATCTCATAGTAATACTGCTTGCGTTGTTCCGTATCACCTGTAGATAGTCCTAAATTGAATAATTCATCAACTCGTGAATTGTTGTAACCCATACAATTTCTATGACCATCTGAAGCTACCTGAGCATAAAAATCACTAGGATCAGGTCCTTGCATGCCCCCACCTATAGTGAGGTCGAAATCGTGTCTGACAAGCATTTTATCAGCATAAGCAGCACCCACCGCAATTTCAGTATCCATTGCTATTCCTACTTTTTCGAACATCTCTTTAAGAACTTGGGCGGAATTTGCAGCAGGACCCCACATCATTGTAGTCATGATACACCTAAATCTTACGTCATCCTCTCCTCTTGGATATCCAGCTTCGTCCAATAACTCCTCTGCTTTATCTGGGTTATAATCGGGTGTGGTTGCATTCTCATTGTATGCCCAAGAATTGGGGGCGTATTGCCCAAAAACAGGTGGACACTGTCCTTCTGTAGCTAATTCAGATAACAAATCCTTGTTGATTGCATGTCCCATCGCCTCTCGAACCAGTGGGTTGTTGAATGGTTCTCTCCTTAAGTTAAATTGAAGGGCACCTTGTACCCAAATTGGAGAAACGAAGATTTTCACGTTAATGTTAGAACTCAACCTTAAAGCATCATCATAACTCACGCTTTCAGACATCTGTACGTTATTTCTTTCAAAAGCTAGAACGGCACCTTTCCCACTCATTATAGTATACATTATTTTATCTAAATAGTTTAAGGGGGCTTCTGTGTCTGCTGAGTAGTGATCTTCATACCTCTCCAAGGTTATGTGACTACCAGGAACCCATTCTTTAAACTTATACGGACCTGTTCCAATAGGTTTCCTATTCCATTCATTAGTTGACCAATCAGTACCCTCGTAGAGATGTGCTGGGAGTATAAACGGTGCGTCCGGTACACCAAGATCCGTTAAGAAAGTTGCATAAGGCTCTTTCATATTTACTACAACTGTATAATCGTCAGGCGTTTCAACACTTTCAATCCGCTTGTATTTTTGATTGTATGGACATAGCTCGTTTTTTGATACCTCTTCAAGGGTAATCTTCACATCGTGAGATGTAAATGGATTACCATCATGCCATGTAACATCTTCTCTCAACTGGAATGTATATTTTGTTGCTTCTGGATTGACCTCCCATGAAGTGGCTAAAGCTGGTTTATATGGTCCACCGAATAGCATATCTACTTCCAATAAGTGATCCGATATAGACATTCCAACCCTCATCGCTCCTCCGATAGAAAGAGCCTCTATCGCATTGTTCAGTGTTTGCGCTTCCGTCTCTCTAGCCCAAATTAGTGTTCCTCCCCATTTTGGTGTTTCATCAAGTGAAAATACAGGCAATCCTACTTGTATGAGACTTATCAAAATGATTATCAGTGCCAAGTATGATAAATTCAAACATTTACTATTTTTCATTTTTTTTAACATTGTTCTATAGAATCGTTTATTAAGTTAAATATATGTTTTTTGTGCGCGCAAGCGTCTTGCTATATTGTTT
>JAEOTF010000465.1 GCA_016840025.1 Candidatus Hodarchaeota archaeon | reverse complement strand
CAAAAAGACTTTTTCAACATCTCCAGCAAAAGCTCTCACCATGGCTTTCCGAGAATTTAAAACAATGTTCAAGGCAAAATCGACCTCTACACGTTTGAGCGCTTCCACCATATCCAGATGAACAGGGTTCCCCTCAAGATTCCCTGGTCTAGCTTTAGGATCTAATATGAGAGAATGGTTCTGTTTAATCGTATCAATTCCGACAATTCCTGGTAGTATGCTTTCTCGCCCTCCACTATATCCTGCAAACGAGTGTACGTTCACTTCACCAGTGACAATTTTAACATCAGCATCCCAAAAGGCTTTATTCACTAAAATTTCTGTACCATACCTGGTTTTCCCAATGCTCTCCAAGTCTTTAGAGTAACAGTCATGAATTAGAATGTTTATCTTGCGCCCCCACTCATTCCCGACAGCAACTAACGCCTCTTCCTGGGTAATAGAACGCGCCCCACAACCAAAGATAACGGTAATATCTTTTTCTCCCACATCATTTTGCTTCACTTTTTTTAGAATACAGGAAAGTAATAACCGAGTAAATGAGGGGTTCATTTGATCATCAACAACAACGGCTACACTCTGTCCAGATTGTCCTATTTCAGATAATTTTGATCCGTTGATCGGGTTTTCTATCGCTGTCTCTACTTCCCTTAAAGGATCCGCAATACCGTTCTTATTCTTCGCCTCGATTATTCCCAACAACTTTTCATTGGGAATCCTAACAGCCACTTCTGTCCTACCATATGGAAGCCATACCTCAACCATTAATCACACTCAACTCTTGAATAGTAATGATTTTCAAATGATAATTTAAATCTGCTCTATTCTAATGACCCTTATGCTCTCAAAAAGTTGAAATTCTAGTTGTTGTACCTAACTAGTCAGTAAAACTGTCGTTGATAAGGGAGTATGCTTGAGTTTTGGATTGGGATAATAAACACATAGTACTCAAAAAGGAATTCTGTAAATTACTCGTTAGAATAGATGCACTGAAGTTTGGGGTTTTTCTCCTTTCAAAAGGGAAATGGAGTTCTTACTACATTGATCTCCGGATAATTCCAAGCTTTCCAGGCGCTTTCCGAAGAGTGGGAGAAATCTATGTAGAATTAGCCAATAATGTCGTAAACGCTAAAAACTTCCTTCGAGTTGCTGGAATACCAACTGCAGGAATTCCATTTGCATCCCTGTTAGCGTTTTTCCTATCCAAACCTTACTTATACGTACGAAAAGCGATCAAAACTCATGGACGCCAAAGGAGGGTTGAGGGTATATTACATCCCGGTGATTCGGTTCTTCTTGTTGATGATTTGATAACGAGCGGAACTACTCTGTTAGAAGCCGTGGACGCCATTAAATCCGAAGGGGGTGTGGTAAAACACGCATTAGTCTTAATTGATCGGCAAGAAGGAGGCGAAGAGACTTTAGAGAAGGAAGGGATTAAGCTACATTCGTTAATAAAAATGTATGAAGTAGCTCAAACCCTTTATGATATCGAAGCCATTGATAAACAACAATTGAAAGAAATTTTAAGTCAAATTAAAAAACGACAGAAGTAATATCTATATATCAATCGTTTGATCAATTGATTTGTAACACAACAACTCAACTATTCTCTCTTTCAATAAAATCTTATTCCACTTTTAAGTAAATTATTCTTTTCTTTCTAATCAAATACACGCATCAGAAAATTAACTTAATGTTAGAAATAATTGGTTTTTCATTAGAGTCCTACATAACAAAACGAGTGAGGAAGAAATACAACTATTATGGAGAAGAAAGTAAAACACTTGAAAAACACGAATAAAGAGACGCTGTTTTTACTGATAATAGATCAGTTCTTGTTGCTCTAATCGTTCTTGAAGTTTATTAACGGCTACATAGACCTCGTCTTCCATCTTAGCCCCCGTACAAACTAACTTGCCACTTGCAAAAAGAAGAATCACAACTTTGGGCTCATCCATCCGGTAAATTAAACCAGGAAATTGTTCAGGTTCATACATAGTTCTACCTAAGGTGTATGTAGACTTTTCTAAATCAATTCTCCCTCCCAAGCTGGCTGAAGCAACAATATTCTGAACCTTAATTATAGGGCCTCCAGTGATCAAAATTCCGTTATTCTTTAGTTCTTTGACGACCCTTCTAACAGCCTTTTTGGCTTGTTTCTCGGATTTTGCACCGGTACAAACCATTTTTCCTGAACCAAAAATAAGTGTTGCTGTCTTTGGCTTTTTGAGCCTAAATACAAGACCTGGAAACTGTTCAGGCCTATACTCAACATTAGGAAACGCCTTTACCACCGAGTTAAGATCTATATTCTGCTTTAAAGTAGCTGATGCTACAACATTTTCGATATTTATACTTGCTCGAATACTCTGCATTCACCTTGTAGCTCCAGACATATTATCAGTTATATGCCCTTAATAAATGATTCAGTTCATTCTTTGTCCCAGAAAAAATCAACTATTATAATGATTATTATTAGACTAAAGAGTATTCCCATACCCAATGGAGTTTGAATTATTGATACTACGTCACCAATAACGGGTATTTTCTGCAAGACCATACCCGCTATGTGCTCTTCTCTGACTTGCCAATAATCAATAGGAATATTGTTATCTCCCTTCGTTCTGAAAAAAAGGTCATCGTTGCTTGATCTTATTTCCACGACTCTATGCACTATCAAAATGTCCCAGTGGTTGGGGTTGTGAAAAACAATAATATCATGAATCCTAATTACACTTTTATTGGCCACGCCCTTCACAATAAGTATTTCACCATCATAAAACGTTGGAATCATGCTTTCGCCTTTAACCTGCACAAGTGGATACTCAGTTCCCAGAGCAAATTGCATACCTAATAGAACTCCAAAGGCAGAGGCATATACGACGCCGATCAAAATTATTGTTTTTAATAAACGCTGTGTTGAAGAAGTCACTGTACTATCCACCTTGCAGGAATCCTATCCTCAATCTATTTAAAACTATTAAAATGTTATGAAGAAATGGTCTGTAAAATCTGCTATATATAGATGTAATAGAACCTATAGACATTTTTCCTCAAAAACCATTTAATTAAGTTTTTTATCTTTGTTTCATCTTTTAATAATGTTAGGATTGTCTAGATTGTCCCAAAGTATAAATCCATTTTTTTTATT
>JAEOTF010000067.1 GCA_016840025.1 Candidatus Hodarchaeota archaeon | reverse complement strand
TCTATTTATTTGAACTCTGTTTTGAGTTATAGAGCGTGATGAAGTCAATTTAATAATTTTCCAAAGTGAAAAAGCGAATAAACTAAGAAATATGTATGCAAGTAGACAGTCTTGAAGCCCATATCCATATCTGCTGAAAATACAATAGTCACTTTCCATAGATAAGGTATAAAGACCTAAAAGATAACCTAAAAGAGCGGTATAACCAAGACTAAAAAACAGCAGTTCTGGATTGTTTTTTCTATTTTGAACTCCTTTCCCAGCAATAATAGCTATAGGTACAGTAAGAGGTAAAGAAATGGTATAGTATTTACGTGTTAACAGGATATAAAATATAATAAAACCACCTACTAATCCAACAGAGAGATCTTTATCCTTTTTAATCGTTTCCAAATCACAAAAGAACGCTGGCGCAATTAGCAATGCTTCATTAATTAACATGTAAGCAAAATGGAAGATTGACCATCTACCACGACCAACATGGTAGAGAAATTGTTCTTCAAAAGCTTCCCAACAAGTAAACCAAGCGAGAAGAGGGAATAATACCGCACAAGCCATGCTAATTAATCCTATCTGTAAAGCTGTTTTGCAATTTTTCTCATCTAAATAACTACGGATTATGACTGGTAAAAGGAAAAAAGCGCCTGTTTCCTTGGTAAGGATTGAACACCCAATAAAAAAGCCTGTAAGGGTGTTATGACCTTTGCTTCCCATGTACATCGCTAAAATTCCAAAAAAACAGACAGTTGGTTCGAACATGGCTGTAGAAGTGTAAACAAACATTACAGGATTCATCCCATACAAAACTGCTGCACTAGTCCCACTACCAGGATAATAACGTTCGCTCAACTCCCGTAGAAAGAACATCGCCATAGTTGTGGCAATACATGATATAATTCTAGCACCTAAGTCTAAACCAAAAAGTAAGGCGGGTATAGCGGCTAAATAACTAAACAGTGGTGGATGAGCATAATAAGCATCCTTATGGGATTGTATCTCCCCAGTGCTCTCATCAACCCAGTAAAGATCTCCAGCAGGGTATCCTTTTTCTAAAACGCCTTGGACGGCATCAATGTGCAGTTGTGAATCGTCTCTGGATATGAGTGGACCACCATATATTGCCCAAATCACATGGATACAGAAATAAGCAAGTAAATAGGTAAAAAATCCATATTTCTTAAAAAGTCCCGAAATAACGGATTTATTTCTTGCATTTTCCATACCTGAATCTTATCTTGATATCCTAAAATGAATTTTTGCTTACTTCTCATCATCACATCAGGTAGGGGTGCGCGATGTCTAGCGGAGACTAGCCTTGTGTGTACCATGAAACCTGGTAAGTCTTAAGATCTCTTAAACTCATATTTTGTAGCAGCAGAGGTTAATTGTAACTCATAAATCCTGCTGTTGATAGAGAAGTTGCTTCCAATGATCCATTTTCACCAATACTTCCCTTTTAAGCTTCTCTAATGGTTCTCTTTGTCCTTTTCTCTTTGCTTTCACTGCAAAAGTATTCATATGAAAACCTACAGCACTAAGAGTTCCAAGAACCATAGTAAGATTTCTTTTAGCTTCAAGAAAGATATTTCCAAGCTCTGTTTTTGTTTCACAACCATTCACTTGTCGTTCCAATTCAATGAAGAAATTTTCAATTCTTTGTTGAAGAGAGAGCTCTTCAGGAGCAGTTTCTTCAATAACAGAGGTACTTTCAATTGATTCGGCTTCAATAACGACCTTAGCTTCCTGGTGAGGTGTAGAAGTGGCTATCTCAGGTGGGGGAGAAACTAGCTCTTCTGCAGATACCACTACGCCTTCCATTGATTTCATAACAAGGGGAGTAAGTCTTTCCATCTCAGAGATTACACTAAAAGCGGAATCAGAGTCAGAAAGGGCTATGAGAATATAGGGAAGGTCGGCAGGAATAACACTTGCGCAAATCACTTGATCCGATGACCGAAAAATAGACGATTGAAAATCGCCTTGGATCTCTGCAGTTATCATAGTGCCTATTTCTAAAATCACTGATGCAAAAGCACTTAAAGCATCTTCAGTTTCTACAGTTATGCCCCCGGAAGATCTAGTCATTATTGGTAACCCATCTGTATCCGCAACCAAGGCAAGAATGGCTCCTGCACTTATTACTTGATTTAACAGCGAATCTACAGAATCTACATGGACGCTCATATTCTTTACGTTCTCCGTTATCTGAATATTTAGCCAATACAATTATTATTAATAATTCTGGTAGATAAGGGGGAAGCCTTAACCAAAATTATTTCATCAGTGACTATTTTTTATAACTTAAGAGTCATTTTATCTTAAACATTTTTCTTCCTTCCTCAAAAAAACTAGAGCAAGTCTTTAGGCTTGGAAATTTGTGTTATTGATTCTCTGATATTTAAGGATGTTTTTCCTACTTTTGTTAATGATTTCTGCTTTCTATAGTTATCATAAAGCTTAATTTTAGTAGTCTCTTAGGTTTTCGCCTTTTTTCGATTAAGTTTGTGTAAATGTCGAATATGTGCTTTTTGAGAAGTGCACTTTTTGAGATGGTGGTAAGACAATGGATTCTGAAGCTATTACTTGTCTAATGATCACCGATATAGGCTTAGAGAGCCTTATTATTAAAACTAAAGATATTTGGGTTGCTTCTCCAGAATACATTGATTTCCGCCCAGCCTCATTGCGGGATGGTAAAAATTGTGCCTATAATTTTGCCGCTAAGTTCTTTGACACTATTCCTCAATCGATCCCTCTCCTCATGAATATAGATTTACTCTATCCTGAATTGGGCGAAACATGGTTTTATCAAGGAGTATTTCAGTATCTTATGACACATGAAAAACCACGGACAATAACTTATCGCTCTTTTAAAACAATTCTAATAGAGAACAATATGAAACTTCCCGACTCATGTACGTGGTCAGATATTCAAATCAAACGTTTAAGTCTGGGAAGAAAACTCAGAGTAAGGAAAGGGCCAAATTGGAGTGAGTATCTTCAAACAATAGTCCAACTCTATTATAATAAACCCGTTTTTCTTAGCGAACAGCCCAAACTCCCTTATTCCCATCGTCAGGCTGCATTCCTCAAATACAATCAAAGCTTGATGAATAAAATACTTCGATCTGAACGAATTCAACAGAGAAATCATCCACAATTAAAAAAAGAAAGACAACTCCTTAAACACTATCGGAAAGAAGAGGAGTTTCTACGAAATCGTCCAATGGGGCTTTAATTTTTCCTTTAAAGAAATTTTCAAATTAATTCAATGATATTTAGGTAGTGTACTCATATATCGACACAAGCAGCATGTGCATTATTCAGTCGCTATTTTCGGTTACTCCGCTTATTGATTCCCCAGTAAACCCCCTATTCGCCATTACATAGTTTTTTATAATACCACCTCCCTATTTTCATCCTCCTTTAGAAATAATGCAAGTAGATGAGAATAGGTAAGGGATTCAAATGCGAAAGTTAACACTTAACAACTACCTAAAACTGCTCCTAACAGGGAGTCTGATCGTTGTTCTACTAATAAACGTCTTTATTGTGCAGAATGTCCAGTTAAGCAAGTCTGTAAGAGAGATAAAACGAATAAATTTTCCAAAAAGAGAGACGGACATCTCTTCGCGGACACTCTCCGATTCAGAGGGGATTAATGCCACTTTTGTCCGCAAGTGGGGAACCCTTGGTACTGGCGATGGCCAGTTTGATGGAGCCGCTCCTATCGCAATCAACAGCACTGGACACGTTTATGTTGTGGAACTTTATAATCGACGTGTGCAGGTCTTTCACAAAAATGGGACATTTATTCATAAGTGGGCCCTCTCTTATAACCCTCGTGGCATAGCAATTAACGAAACAGGTCATGTCTATATCAGCGACGGAAGTGGTTCTATAAAGATCTATACCCATAATGGCTCGTTGACTCATCAGTGGGGTTCTGCAGGCAGCGGAGATGGCGAGTTTAGTTCTCCAAGGGGGATTGCGATTAATGAGACAGGCTACGTCTATGTGGTGGACACAGGCAATAATCGTGTGCAGGTCTTCACAAGCAATGGTACGTTTGTAGACAAGTGGGGGAGCTCTGGCTCTGGTGCTGGGCAGTTTGATTGGCCGTCGCATATTGCAATAAATTCTTTGGGTTATGTTTATGTTACGGAATATAACAATGATCGTGTACAGGTTTTTACGAGTACTGGAACGTTTATCACCAAGTGGGGGAGTTCTGCGGTTTTCGCATACCCAACTGGAATTGCCATTGATGCTCAAGACTATGTCTATGTAGCGGACCGATCCATCTTTTACAATATCCGGGTTTATACCCGATTGGGAGCATTTGTTGGAAAATGGGGAACCTATGGTACGGGAGATGGACAATTTCAAGAGGCATGGGACGTTGCTATTGACTCTAGTGGGAATATTTATGTTACAGACGCAGCAGTAAGTGCCAATAGAGTACAAGTGTTTTCTGTCGCTATTCTCTCCCAATTACAGGTAGGTATTCAGCATCTATTCGCTAATAATCAAACAATAAATGTAACCTTTATTGTCACCGACAGTAGAGGAGCATTACCTTCAGCTCTACTGGAGATTTCTAATACCACTCATTTTTGGGTAGGGAATTCCGCAGCAAATGGAAAGTACAACCTCACCCTCAGCTATACCCCAAATGAGTTCACCCTCGAAGTCAATGCGTCCAAAAGTGGCTATTTGCCCGATAACGAGACCTTTGTGATCTACATTGACCCACCCGCGGTCGATTATACCCCACCTGTGGACGAATTAGATCCCTCTGCCCTTGCCACCTTCGGCATGTTCGCATTGATCTTTGTCGCCCCGTGGATCGCATTGACAGCGAAGCAGTGGACACAGCATAGAAAAAAGAAAGTAAGATAATCATAGCCACTAATCCTTTACTTCTCTCCTTTTTTTTAATTCTTGACTTTTAGGACAGCTATAAGCTGTTTTTTCAAAAAATAAACTATTTTTAGTAAAAAGAATCCCATTTCAACCTATGTCAATATTTGAGTACACTACCGATACTTATAATCTCATTTGAATTTACAGGTTCATAGGATCGGTTTGAGAACTGACCTTTATAAAAAATTGGCAGGATGAGCGATTGTGTGGTGGATAATTTTTCTCATCCCTTGTGGTGAGGAGAATTGTGCAATCTACCGTTTGGTTAACGATCAATAGTGCTAATCAAAAATAGACCTATTGCTTGTTCTACAAAATGGTTATTGCCAATTGTACTTCCTTATCATGAGGGGTGTGCGACAAATTGCACCAACACTACACACTTTTTTTGTATAAGAATCTCTATAAAAATCACTAAGCTTTTTTGAAATAATCTTACTAAAGATTACGCGTAATTTTGGGAAGAACACAGAATTGCATACCCTACGATGAATATCCATCTCAAAAAAGAGTTACAGGTGTATTTATCGAATGATAATAATTCTGCGATCTAAATTCCCTCAAAAAAGGGTAAAGGATTATTAGACTTTATCAGTTCAACCTAAAAAATAATTTTTCAACTATTGTAATAACCCTTGAGCATCTATAATTTCTTTTTGAAAATTGGATTCTATTTCTCCAATAAACCAATTAAGGAAACTATTCATAGAGGAATTATATTTTTTAAATACTTCAATGACTTCTTCATTTATGTCTTCAAAAGTAACTTTTGCTGACCTTAATCCTTTAGATCTAGATATAACAGCATTGAAACGAAACTGTTTAATCCCTTGTTTATTTGTACGTTTATGAGTTATATTGGTTCTAAACTCATTAAGGAAATCTCCATATTCATTTACCTTATATTCATCTAGTTATTTCCCATATTCTTTTTTTAGCTTGGCTAGAGCATTTTTACCATAGTGTTTTGGTTTGCTTAGTCTATCCCTGTATCCTATAGATTTCTGCTTTAAAGAATAGAATGCGCATATCATATTGTGTAGTACTCTACTGTATTCCCCCATATATCCCCTAAACTTATTTATATCAACAAATAATATTTTATCAAGATTCTTTTGAAAATCAGTAGTTATTGCTATTAATTCTTCATAATTTCGATCATAGATGTACTTATACAGTTTTAGTTCTTTAACAATCTGAATAATTTCATATCCCCGTGAGTTCTCAAATTCTTTAATTGTCTTCGCGCCTTTTGTTTCGAAAATTATTTTGTCTTCTATAGTTTACACTCTCCTTTGTAGGAGCACTGATCTTTATATATAATTGGCTATAGGATAGATTAGGTGGGTTATTATATTACTCCACCGTTACATAGTAGTGTGATGAATTAGCTACATATCAGTTCTATCGTTCCACGTCTTTCTTCCTCATACGTAACGTCTAGTTCACTTATGAAGAAGAGGGATTCGATGGACTTCGTGACGAATATCTCGAAGGATAGCTACTGTGGTGTTCTTTTTCACTACACCAACGACAGAGAGTATCAGTAACACGCTATTTAAGGTATGAGGCTCTACATACCTTGAACAAGATGGTAGTATTATCCACCCAGCTAACAAAATCGCTAGGTTTGCGAGCCCTAGGCATCCAAGCTAGTTAGTGCGAGTATAATAATATACAGAAGACTCCGAGCAAACACCTGAAACACTGTAACAGGTCAATCGTTGGATTGCTGAATCAGTTGATTTGTCAAGCTGATTCCGAAAAGGTTGTTATTCTCCCCTAGAGAGTGCGTGAAACGTTCTTTGTCTGAAAGGAGACAAAAAAACCTTCAGATGGTATCTCTTGGCAAACTGCCTTATTTAATCTAAAAAGATAATTGATACAAAAGATAGAATCCAGAGGGAGATGAATAATACAAATTACAACGAAGTAGTAGAAATTTAGGAACAGATCACTAATCTTTTTTCAATCTTAGAAGGCATCTATTTCTTCTTTCTTCAACTTCTGTCTTTTCGTACTGGGTTGTGGAAGGTTGATATCGATGACTATTTGATCAACTGGTTGATTTAATATTGTTGTTTGAAAGTTATATCCCCCTAATTTGGCTGCTGCTTTCTCCTTTTTTAGAGGGTCAAATATAACATAAAAGACTCCACAAAGGTCTTTTATTTCTCCTTTTATGTATTTTTCCATCCCCACTAATCCATTTAGATAGTATTCCATCCCTCTCCATACTTTTGTTTCAATTATGAACGTACCCTCTTCAATATATATCATTAGATCTACATTTCCTCCTCGTACACTAACTTCACGCTCGACCCTTATACCTTTCACCCCTAACTCTAGAGCTATCTGTAGTTTTGATCGTCCGCATTCTTCCACATTAGATCCTTTGCATCTTCGAAAAGCTACATGGCATTGACGCTCTATTGAGTATTTGAAATCTAAAATTACCTGTTTTATTACTTCATATTTACTCTGGTTTTTATTGACATTGGTTTCATTAAGATGTCTTATAGACTCAAGTGTATTTCTTATTGATTCAAATTGACTCTTCCTTTTCTTATTTGTGATGAATAACATCGGTTTCTTAAGTACAATCTCCACTAAATCCCCTGTATTCAAAACACTGACAATTAGTGCCAGTACTAAACGTTGAAACCATTTTTTTTCCTTAATGTCATCATATTCATAAAATTTTACAGACGACCGTATTTAAAGTACTGGAGAAGCGAGAGAAGCAAAAGAGACCCCATCACGGTATTTACATGATTCCGTATTTAAAGTACTGGAGAAAGAACTTGTCAACTCTTAGAATTTCTTGGTTAGTTCTAAGAGTATGGATTCATTCTTTTTGAGTTATGATGACTGGATACTATTCTTTTTGATAAAATAGAATGAATTCTTCGTCCATTATGTTATTAGTTGCGGTTATTGGCTTTCTAATTTTCTTTCGATCTTTCTAACGACTTTAGAGATATGGTAAGATTCAAACCGTATTGCCTATTTCTAAAATCACTGACGCAAAAGCACTTAATGCTTCTTCAGTATCCTCTATTGCGTCATCAGAGAGTTTTGTTGCGATTGGCAATCCGTCTGTGTCTGCAATTATTGCTAAAATAGCTCCAGCGCTCATTACCTGATTTAAAAGCGAATCTACGGAATCTAAATGGACGCTCACGATTTTGGCATCCTCCATCATTACAATCTATCTAAGATCCTTATTTTTTACGCTATTTTTTTTTCTCTATTTTGTTTTGGATTTTAATTTCTTCGGCATTGATCTTTTTCTAATTATTTAGTAGTATTCCTACACAATTATATGGTAGAAACCAGTTGGGAAGCCACCAGGGGAAAGATAAAGGTTTAAATAATAAATGATTTTTCTTATATTGGGATCGTAAGATCCCTCTCCCTTTTGGAGCCGTAGCTCAGTTGGATAGAGCGCTCCGGTCGCACGGAGAGGGCGCGGGTTCGATTCCCGCCAGGGAGGGGTTAAGGATACATAGGAAAGTTCGCATACATCCTATCAGATCTTTACTTTTTCTGAAATTTCTTCTCTCAGAATTGTTATTTTTTTCTTAAAAGAGCTTTTTCTTAGAATTTTCATCTATCCATTTTTCTGAGTGAGGATGAGTAGAACGGATCGTGTTCATAAGTCGAGTGAGATAGCAAGAATCTTGAGATAGCTGTACCAAGTTATGAAAGGTGTAAAGACTGTCGCTTCTGTAGAAATGTTATAAGATGCGCGAAACGCGCTGTGTGCTGGACTACCTCCTGACAGAGAAGGACAGGAAATGCCTTCAGCTCCTTATCTCACTCTTATTTGATATATTATTGCGAATACTCGGTAAATCTTTAACTATTATTGTCTTTTACGTGATTTCTTTGGTTAAATCTGCTCTCTTCTAGTCTATTCTTCTTTGGTAATCATATCAAGCTAACTTGAATTTAAGACTTTATAACGATTCAATGAATCTTCTAACGATGATTCTCAGATGAATTTCGGCGAATCCTGTCATTAATTATGTACGACAATAATAATAAGAGAGATATTAGACCAGAAATCCATAGAAATATAAGAGATAATAAACTCCCTCAAGTAGGCATACGTGTATTCGGTGTCATACATGCTTCTCATGAAAATCTGCCTCCTCGGCGATGGCGCTGTGGGAAAAACCAGTCTTAGAGAACGCTATCTCGGAAAGGAAAGATGTTGATTATCTTTCCACGAAAAAGGCTTTAGGTCTGGTTATACCATGACGATTGGCGCAGATTTTGCCGTTAAGGAAACATCAGTAGATGAAAACAACGTCAAATTTCAAATCTGGGATCTTGCAGGGCAACCACGTTTCAGTAGTGTCCGTGAGCTATACTACAAAGGATCTTGTGGAGGACTCCTCATTTATGACTGCACGAGACCCGAGTCCTTTCAAAATCTGGATGAATGGATTGAGGAACTCTGGAAAAATAATGGACGGGGCAAAGTTCCGCTGATTCTAATTGCAAACAAAGTCGATCTAAGAGAAGAAAATCCCGATTCTATTTCAACAGAGCTGGGACTAGACTACCTCAAAAGACTTAATGAAAGAACAGCCGAAAGTGGCTTTGAAAGTGTTTATATAGAAACATCAGCGAAAACAGGGCAAAATGTTGATATGGCTTTTCATGAGTTAGCCAGAGTCGTAATTACTCATCTTTCTTAATTCCAAATTTCTCTTTAATTTCATCATTCAGGAATTCTACACTTTTATTTTTTGCAGAAGGAAGTATGCGAATTTTAGCATCATTGTACGACTTTTTCAGCTCTTTTCCTCCAAAGAAACGATCAAGAAAGACAGCAAGACTCGCAATCTCCGAATGCGGTTGATTTGAAACCGATATGTTCCAATCTGCCAGATTGTAGATTTCTCGTGGAACTTTAGAGGCTCCCACTACTATAAGAAGATCGGTATTTATTTGTTGGATTTCTGAAACTATTTCAAGTAATGGTAAACCGTACATCGTTAGATGAATTATTTTACCGCCTTGAGCTTTCCAATTTCGAACAACCTTACGCCATTTCTTACCAGAACTAATTCTGAAGAATCCACCGAAACGCTTCGTCACATTATTTACAGTATCTTCAATCTGTTGATCTGGAGTATCCGCAATGATCAGCTCGGACGCCCCTAAAGCCCTAGCAACTAATGCGCAGTGAGTTGTAACCCGAAGATCACGAGTTTTTCTATGACCCAATCGTAATACTACAATTGAAGGAGAGTTAGGCGAAGAGGGGGGATGTCTTTTCAGATCGGACAAACCTTAACCATTCCATGAGATTTAGTTAACTATAGCCTCACATAAACTCTTTAATTATTCACGGGGAGCACTAAAGCATATCTATTCATGTCCTATCAGTTTTCTTTTAGGTATTTTTCCTTCATAAACTCCAAATAGTGAACGGAAATCGAACTTTTGGTGCTTCATTTTTGCGAATGAAAGAATTTATCGGCCTAGCTTCCTTTCAGTTTCTCGTATTCTTTCGTAGAGCTGTATTCTTTACCTTTCTAACGATCTATATGTTCTATGAGTTAGGGGTAAGTGCGACAATTACAAGTAGCATGTACTTTACATCGATGCTAGCTTCAAGCTCATGTCAATCCTTTCTATGGGGTAAGGTTTCCGATAAATACCAAAAAAGGCGCACACTCATTGTGGGGGGAGAAGGTATTGCAGTAATTGGTCATATTCTCATGTTTCTTCTTCATATCTGGACTTATGATAATATCGGCAAATTAGCGAGTGGTTTTGCCTTAATTGTGGCTATGACCGTTTTAGAAGCATTTTGGTCCGCAAGTAATGTTGGATGGAGTGCTTTGTTATCAGACCTAACGGATGAAGTCACTAGAAGGCGCGTTATTGGACCTATAAGCGGTTTTGGGGGCATAGGATCCATCGTTGGCGCTTTTTTAGCTGCCTTCCTTTACGATTTCCCAGAAGAAGGAGCAGGATTTCGTGAAGGGTCTCTTTTCTTTGCTACCTCTCTAATCATTGGTTTCTCAATAGTACTTGTGTTTTTGACTTTACCTGAAGGAGGAATTATTGACGATGTTGTCATTGATGGACAAGAGAAACAAAATTTCTCAAAAACTCCTCAAACCCCCCGTAGTTATTGGTTCCTGTTAATTGCGACTTTTGTATATTTTGCAGCAATATTCTCTGTTTTTACTGTAACTTTCTTGTATCCTAAACTAGAATCAACTTTTAACGCATCTAATATCGAAATAGCTTATGTTCGAACAGCTGGCGCGATTTCCCTTATTATTATCGCCCCACTGGTTACTATTATGACAGATCGGCTTGGATTAAAATGGAGTTTTCTCCTTTCCTCGGCTATAACTGTTTTGATGCTCCCGATCTTCGCTATTGCGCCTACTTTTGAATTATATCTAGTAGTAATTCTAATTCAAACAGGATTTCAGAATGCAAGTCGTCAAATTTCCTATCTCGTTGCCTCTGAAATCATTCCCAAAGAAAGTCGTGGTCGCTTATTTGGATATTATAATGGTTTGAGTTTTCTAACCTTTGGAATAGGGGGAATTATTATTACAGGACCCGTTATTGATTTAGTTATCTCTATAGGATCATCCGAGGCTATAGCCTTTAAGATATCCTTCTTAGCTGCATTTATTTGGGCAATTATAGGAATTCTTTTACACGCTCCCGTTTTAAGAATGGTTGATGGGAAAAAAAAAGAGAATATTAACAGCTGATTATTCACTGGATTGTTTCTATAGATAAAAGAGAGAATAAAAATGGCATTCTTCACGAGAGTTTGTAACTGTATCGGCCGCCATTTTCATCCCATATGTGGGGAGAATTTTGAGGGGTTAAACAGGGGCTGAAGTCAGCTAAACTTCCTACTAACTTCTCTACTTCTTCTAAGATTTCACAGGACTTGACTAATTCCATCATTGTAGTATGATCATCATAGAGGGGGCGGTCTTCGTCAAGGAATTCAACATGTCTGCGAATAACTTCTTTAGCTTTTGTGACCCCATCACCAAATTTGAAGTCACGGAAGTCTAATGCCTGTGTAGCAGCCATAAACTCGATACCAAGGACTCCAAAGGCGTTATCCAGAATCTGGAAGTTTTTAATTGCAGTATTCATACCCATTGAGACAAAATCTTCTTGATCGGCAGCAGCGGGGATAGATTGAATTGATGCTGGCATAGAGAGAATTCTTTGCTCTACAATTTGCATACATGCGGTATATTGGCTCAACATCAAGCCCGACATCAATCCTGCACCTTTTGTCAAGAAAGGTGGCAATCCAACACTTAATGCAGGATTGTTTAAACGATTCATCCGTCGTTCTGACATAACAGAAACCATTGTTATCGCCGCGCCTGCAATATCCATCGGTAGACAAACAGGTGTACCTTGGAAATTTGCCCCAGATAACGACAATTCATGCTCTGGAAGAAATACAGGATTATCACCCACTCCGTTAAGCTCTATTTCCACTTGTGAACGGGCCCAAGCGAAAACGTCAAACGCACTACCCAAAACTTGAGGGCTACTTCTCATTGAATAAGCGTCTTGCACCTTACACTTCAACCGTCCTTCCTTTAAATCACCACCAGCTATTAGCTTCTGAATAGCCTTTGCAACAAGGACTGCTCCTGGAAAACCTCGAATCTCATGAAGTAGTGGTGTATAAGGTTTCATATTCGCTTTCAATGCTTCAAGTGACATACAAGTGGCTATGACTGCTTGTTTTAGCCACCGATACGCGTCATAGAGAAATATTGCCGACATTGCGGTGAGTAAATTCGAGCCGTTTATCGTTGCGAGACCATCTCGTGCTTCTAGTCCAGGAATTGGGATTCCTGCTCTATCCAGCGCTTCCTTTCCCTCAAGTAATTCACCTTTATAATAAGCCCTACCTTCTCCCATCATTAATAAAGCAATCTGAGACATGGGGGCAAGATCGCCGGACGCCCCTACCGATCCCTTTTGACACACATAAGGTGTTACACCCTTGTTTAACATTTCTACTAATGTCTCTACGATTTCTATACGACAGCCCGATTTACCATTAGCAAGCACATTAACTCTGCTTACCATCGCTCCTCGTACGTATTCGAGGGGTGCTGGATCACCAATCCCTGCGGCGTGATTATAGATCAGGTACTTCTGAAATAGTCGAGTCTGTTCCTCATCGAGAATTACTTCGCTGAATTCACCGATGCCTGTGTTTACGCCGTAGATTATCTCTTTCTCGTCTATTTTCCTTTCTAACATTTCTCTACATTCTTTAATTCTATCAATAGCGTCAGGATGCAATTCTACCATTTCAGCATGACGTGCAACTTTTATTAAGTCTTCAATCGTTAAATCTTTACCAGTAAGGATAATCGTCATTGAAATATCTCCTTTGATAAATTATAAATCATTCCCCGCTAGATTCAATTGGATTCTATTAATTCTCCTAAGCTTAATATTCTAGATTGAATTTATTAGTGTAGATTCTTCTTCTTATTTAAGAAATGTACATATCTCTCAAGTATTTACCAGATTTAATATTATTGTCGGTATTAAATCTGATTCATAAACTTGTGTAGGGTCAATCCAGTAATAGCGATAAGCTAAGAATTTCAGACCTTTAAAAGATAAAGTTACAAATAGAGATTAGACTCTGCTATGAATGTGTGGTTGACGTCTCGTACCAAGGCTAGAAACTTGCCTTCTTTTGAGGAAAGAGGTCTATTATTTCAGGAGAAAGCCCCTCTTCAAAGCCTTCTCCTGTGAGTATGTGGTCGGCGTTTCATTCCAAAATTGTATTATTCGTCTTTTGAGGAAAGAGGTGCAACAATTAAGGAAAGAGGTATGAAACGCCAATATCCACCTCAAAACTTCTCTGTTCTTGCATCTATTTCGCGATATTTGTTTTTAGTAGTATCGAAAGAGGGATCTAATGATCGGAATAGTAATCCAATTGATGGGAGATGAGAATCATGATTATCAATGAACTCATAATCTGGGCATCCTGCACAAGAGGAAATAATTTCCCCCTTTTTACAACAGACAGTGTAAATACCTTTCTGTTGAAAGAAACGACATTCTTCAGTAATATCGGGAGATGAAGCATAATTCTGATCTTTCACCTGAAAGAAAGAACAGCCCTGTGGACATTCTACACTAGTTAATTTGAGAACAGCACAATATCCTCTAGTGGAATAATATTGGCAAGCCGATGTTTTACCAAAACCTCTCATCTCAATTCAACCTCCTATTATCTTTCTAGATTTTCTGATAAAACCAGTCCTAAATGATGAATGTGGTTATTGTTGAAAGCCTGGATTCTTTGTGTATTCTCTAAAGTTCTTTTTCTATAAAAAATAGAGAGTATACTTTTAGTATTAGGGTCAATGCTATTTTTGATCTTTTTTGGTGTTTTCAACCATCGTTGATTGATTTTCTTTGCATCGGGGAAATAAAATGCTTTTTTAATAACCATCATTTAGGTCACTTATCCACACTTCTTTATATCGCTTTAAAAAGGTCTAAAGAAGGATATCCAGTTTTCTTTATTTTAAATAAAAGCACTTTAGGTGGATTATTTAGCATGACAATAAATGATCGGGGCGCAAAAATAAGAGATGCGATCATTATATTCATAGATAAGATCATTCCCAGAATTTCTCCCGATCTTCAGCCTTTATTAGCTAATCTCGCATGGCTTATGGCAAACCATTTTTTTTCCCCCGAAGCCAGTCAAGAATTATATCTAAAACTCCAGAGAATTTGGCATGATGAATCACTTACAACAAAAGAGCAAACTGAACTATTAACCTATTGCGCGTGGAAGCTACGCTTGTATCTCACTTTCAATCAACCAAAAACCGCGTTTGAACTATTTCAACATATAACAAAGACTGTTCAATATAGAGAGAATAATTTAGGAGATGTACTAAAAGTCCATTGTTTACCACGATCAGAATCGTTTCCGCTCCCCAAAATTCCAAAAGAGGACATAAGATTTCTTTTTAATGTAGGAGAGCTAATTCAACAGACCCAAAGTAATTTGACTGTCCCTCGAATCGCAGACCATATAAATTTCTCCAGAGAAGAAACTGTTTCGCTTTTACGTAAACTTGAAATGGTTTTTGGATGTATGATTGCAGTTGAAGCTCTTGGTTTATATTGGATAAGAGCAGAAATCAATATCCCGCCTTATTATAACATTATGGAACTAGTTGAAAGGTTTAAACCCTTTGCTTATCGGTGTGAAGCCCATTCTCTCCCCTCAAAACTCAATAAAGGTTCTGATTTCCAACCCGATCGCCTTTCTGTGAGATTTTTATATCCCATTACCTGTAAAAATGATCTTTTCTCATGGGCTAGAAAAAATGGCGTTTTTTTATTACGCAATGTCGAAGAACATCTTTTTCAGAATTTTGAAGTGCTCAATGAAGAACGATGGCACCCTCTAGCAGTTTCTCCTCTAAAGACAAATACACAAAAGATATCCATAAAATACAATGCTAATAAGACCGAGGTAAATCAACGGGTTCTACAGATTGTTGATACCTATCTGAGACCTGCGAGTTTTATCGGAACTGGAAAAATTGAACCAGCCGATTTTATGCTCCCATTACATAGACTAGGTGAATATCTAAAAATGGGTCGATCACAGGCCTACCAAATAGTCACCACACTATTCACCCAACAAATTTTAGTCCCCTTCTTTTTGAGTGACCTTCTTCTTTACACTCCCGATAAAATTTTAGAAATACCCGAGGTTTTGGCGACTGACGAGGCGAGAGGGTACTTGTATGCTCGTTCGCATATGTACTATCCACTAAATGAAGAAAAAAGGGACTGGGATGAATCTCGAAAGATAACACGTTTATATGTGCCAGAAATAGTCCCAAGGTCTCTCGAAAAATATGATTTTAGAACAGTCAAACGTCTTTTTTATGCGTCACCTCGACCAGCTCTCCAAATAAACAGCTATAATGTCTATAGTGCGGACTGGAATCCCCCTAAATTACCAAGACTTAATGATTTGCTATGAGTTAATAATATTAAATTACAAAAAGTGGGATCTTAATTGGAGAAAATAAAGAAAAAATTAGGGGAATTTTTTGCATAAGGAAACAATCTATTCCTTAACATTATTATTGGGGCGGAGTTCCTCCATTACCGCCACCACTAGGAGGTAAACACATTTTCTAACACCACTAATGAAGTTTAAACTCATTTGTGTTATAATTAGGTGTTAGAAATACGATATATATTCCCAGAAAATTCGAGGTAAATCTGCCATTAATTCATAAGCATAAAACATATATAAACTTCTAAAACGGAAAAGAAAGTAAGTGAGAGAGACTGGAGTAAAACTGAATCAAATTAAGCTGCTCGACATTACAATGTATAAAGATAGAAATGAGATCTAAATCATTAGAATAAGCATCATCCCCCAGACGAAATGCTTCAAGAGGAATAGAGCACTTCTTCCAAACGAGTCAAGTACATTCGGAGAAAATTCTTGTTTAAATGATAACCGAGAGTTATTTTCAGTTTTAATTGAGCATGCAAAGGAAGTAGATAAGACAAATTCATTTCTTTTAATAGAGGACTATGAAAGAGGAATATATTACCGATATTATTTGGTGAAAAAGCAGGACAACTCCGAAAAAGCTATATTAATAGTCATTATTGGAGTCAAGTCCAATAATGGATTTCATTGAAAAAGTAACAGCATTCATTACACGTTGCAAAAGCGATGAAATTGAGCTGCTTTTGTGTCAGCATCCAAATATAGGTATCCAAATTCCTGCAGGCACCGTAGAAATGGGAGAGACGATAGAAAATGCAATGATGCGGGAAGTGGAAGAGGAAACTGGGCGGACCAATCTCACAATTAAGAGATATCTTGGCTACAAGGAAAGTACCTATCCCGATAATTTCTTTCTTCTTGTGGAACCCACGAAGATTTATGCTCGTCCTGATCCAGCCAGTTTTAGCTGGGCTGAACTCCGACAACAGGTGCTCGTTCAAGTTCATCGTAGGTTGTATGATTTTGCCCAGATCACCTTTAATGAAGAAGATAAGTATCCCAATCCAGAATACATTACTTTTAGTGTAACAGGCTGGATTCCAAGTAAGCTGCTGTGCAAAAAGCAGAGAAAGCACTTTTTTCATGGAATAATAAATGAAGTAACACCAGATGAATGGGAAGTGGAAGCAGAACCAGCCATGAATCTTACATTCAAACTATTCTGGGTGCCAATAAACGCTGTACCTAAAATTGTTGATCCCCAATATCAATGGCTGGAGTATGTTAGGTACGGACTAGGCTATTGTTTCGAATGAGATTAAAAATTGACTTAGAGGATGATTCTCATTTTTAAACTAATTTTAGTTAATTCAACAAGTTTGCTCAATATTTAAATAAATGTCATTATTGGGAATAAAAAAGGATTTAACTGCTTTTTGTTATTAATATCTCATGGTAGGCATTGAGTTCATTTATTATGATTCATCTTTGAGATAAGCGAGACATAGGGGATTACTGCATCCGTTAAGAGGTCTTGCTGAATGAGTTTTTTGATTGCCAGGATGTCGGGATGTAAAACCCTATCCTCAGTAAGCGGTGGGACTCTCTGCCGAATCTGTTTTATAACGGCTTGAAGAGGTACACTTGTCTTTAGTGGCGCGGAATATTCTAATCCTTGAGCTGCACAGAGCAGTTCAATAGCAATGATATGTTCAAGATTGTCCAGTATCTTTTGTACTTTTAAGGCTGCGTTCATCCCCATAGAGACATGATCTTCTTTATTTGCAGAGACCGGAATGCTATCCACACTACTAGGAGTTGCATAGGTTTTATTCTGAGATACTAATGCAGCGGCTGTATATTGGGTGATCATCAGACCCGAGTTTAACCCAGGCTTTTTAGAAAGAAAAGGAGGAAGGTTTCTCAATGCAGGATTTAATAAGCGATCTATTCTTCGTTCTGATATGTTTCCTATCTCTGCCAGAGCGATGGATAAAAAATCATAAATGAGGGCCAAGGGTTGCCCATGAAAATGCCCTGCGGATTGAACAGTTCCACTTTCAAGGACTAGGGGATTATCGGTAACCGAATTCATTTCGATCATCAGAACCTCTCTTACATACCTTAAAGTGTCAAGTGACGCTCCGAGAACTTGCGGGCTGCATCGGAAGCTATAGCAATCCTGTACACGGTCATCTCCAATACGATGGGATTGTAAAATCTCACTTCCTTGCATTAAATCAAATAAACAGCTTGCGACCTGAATTTGTCCTGGATGCGGACGCAATTTGTGGACTTGGGGTTCAAAAGCAGCATTGGTTCCATGGAGTGCCTCGGTTGATAGTGCTGTAACAATAATGGCATGATTTAGTGCGCGCATACTATCAATAACTGTCAGTAATCCCAGAGATAACATTACATGAGTGCCATTGATTAACGCCAATCCCTCTTTTGCCTGAAGTTTGATTGGTTCTAAACCCGCGTGAGTTAAGGCTTCTTGTCCAGATAGTATTTCTCCTTTGTATTTTGCTTTCCCTTCCCCCATTAGAACTAATGCTATATGGGCTAAAGGTGCTAAATCTCCAGAAGCGCCTAAAGACCCAATTGATGGTACAATAGGAGTGATTTGCGCATTTAATATCTCAATTAGTTGCTCTACTACTGTTTTACGAACTCCTGAATGACCTTTCGCTAAAGAATTAACAAGAAGAAGCATTGCTCCCCTTACCACCTCGTCAGGGAAGGGATCACCAACACCGGCGGCATGTGATCGTATAAGATTTGTTTGTAGTTGTTCTATATCTTTAAGATTTATTCTTACACGACTTAATTCACCGAAGCCCGTATTTACCCCGTAGATGGTTTTCCCCGATTCAATTGCTTGCGCTATTAGGAGACGACATCTTTTAATACGTTTTTCCGCATTTGGAGAGAGTTGAACTTGTACGTATTCTCGTGCCACCCTTAAAAACTCAATAAACGATAATTTGTTGTCAATAATTATGGATGGTTGGATCATCTGCCTCACATTGCAAAAATAAGCATATAATCTTATGAGATCATTGCTGGATTATATAATAACTTCTTTGAAAATCTCAAATATTTTTATCGAAGAAAGAATGGCTTCTACCCCCACCAACAGGAGGAAACATGACTAACAAGTCGTTCTCATGTAATATAGTTTCGGAAAGGGCATGAATCCCATTTACAAAGATAATTTTCACCAAATTCTCATCGACGATACCAAGCTGCGATACAACATCCGTAACTGTAGCATTATCTTCCACCTCAATTGTTACAGCTTCTCCCAGCTTCGCTTGGTTTAAATACTTTCTCAACGACGCATATAATTTTACTCGAATTCGCATATCCTACCTCTTCTTGTTAATCTCTCATTAATTCAACGAGTCCAATAATCTGGTGTTACAAAACTTTTTGGTGGTTTTTTTGTGAGATAACCATGGCCTTTCATGTGTTGCCCACCACACAACAAATGCATCCCCTTCGGGAACAAACCTATTCGTCCATCCTTTGGGATGATGGCATCTTGTTCTACTGGTGTGTGGTTAACAAAAACTTCACCTAATTCTTCAAGTGTGAGCCCTATACGCTTCACAAGTTCCTTAATGTTTTCCTTCGGCTGCCATGTTATATGGATGACCGAGACATCTGTAGGTTTAGAATTCTCAGCTAATCTCCGAAGTTTCCCATATAAATGAATTTTCAGCATGTGTTAGTTTTTGCTTAGTTATGCTTAAAGCTTTGTTTAACAATTAATTGAGAATAAAAAAGTAAAAAAGAAGTGAAGAGAGAAAACCGAAAAGGTACTCCATATAGTTTCTGTTATGTAGTTTTATAGGGGAGTTATTTGTGCACTGCATCGAGCTCTTCATCTGAAACATCGAAAGTAACATTGTGTGGTGGAAGTTTTTCTTCCTTAAGCCATTCGGGTAAGCGATCGTCTTCTTTAGTAAAACCTGCTCGCCTATTGAATTCTAGCTCAGTGTTGAGGATATCTGATCCTTCTTCTGTGATGTCAAACTTATCGACGCCTAAGAACCCTTCTAAAGATTCTTGAAGGCCTTCCATTCCTTCCTTGATATCCAGAATGGCAAAGGCGATGAATAAACAATACCCGGATTGGTCAATGTAGGCAGTTGTTGCTTGGAAGGCTCTTGATAGGGCTGCTTTCTTTAAATCACGTGGGTCAGCCCCACCTGCACTACCGAGAATTTCAGGTGCAATGGTGTACCCACTGGTGTGATCTGCACCCATGGGGGTGGTGGCATAGGTTACTCCAATACCGCGGATCGGACGTGGATCGTAAGCTGGAAAACTTTGGCCCTTTGCAACGGGGAGGCGTCTAACGCCTAGTACTTTCCCTGCTATTTCAGTGCCTGCCATCATCAATTTTCCAACTGGGTCATCCTTATTGTAGGCTTTCTTTAAGATTTCAATGGCTTTTTCTCCATCACCCCACGGGATCAAGCCTGCCTCCATGGCAACAGCGATTGTGGTCCCGGTTTCGATAGTGTCTGTTCCGAGGTCATTACATAATCGATTCAACTCACCAACGTGATCGAGGTTGTCAATCATACAATTCGACCCTAAAGCCCATACTGACTCGTATTCTAGCGGCGAAACGATGGCTTTTCCAGATTTGAGATCGGGTAAAACGTTAGAACAACGCATGATACAGCCAGGATGACACGCATGCCCGTACATTCCTTCATTAGCATCTCCAAGCTTTTCTTGACATTCATCCACACGAGCGTGAAGTGCTTCGCCAGAGATCTTTGCTGCCCCGTCCCATGATCCCATTTGGAAGTTTTTAACAGGTAACCCGCCTGCCTCGTTAATGATATTTTGCAGGACATTGGTGCCATAGTTTACCAACGCTCCTTTCTCTGCAGCAGGAGTGGGGTCACCACCTGTGATAGCGTGCTCTCGAAGGGCATCACGAAGTTTAATCCGCCCTTTCTCGTATAATTCAGGGTTTACAGGTTCAGGGCGTGCTCCATCCTTATCATCCGTAATGATAGCAATTATTCGCTTAGAGCCTAGGACAGCACCTAACCCACCTCTTCCTGCATATCGACCGGGGTCAGTATTTTCTGGATTATTTCCGAAAATCCCAGCATTTCGTAATAATCGTTGTCCTGCGACACCACACCCGACAATCCCAGGTTTGTTTGGGTTATTTTCCCAAGCCTTGGTAATTAGCTCATACAGAGGCATTTCGTGAAATTCGTTGGCTTTGATTAACTCCACTTTATCTTTCGTAATATGAACGTTATACCAATCATTGTGGTCAGGCCATCCCTCAATAATTATCGCTTTAATCCCTAGCCTTCCTAATTTTCTTGCAGTTAATCCGCCTGCATTTGCTTCTTTGATACCACCTGTGAGAGGAGATTTCCCACCAACACTGAGCCTTCCCGAGCTGGGAGCTGTTGATCCAGACAGGATTCCAGGAGCAAAAACGATCTTATTATGAGGACCCAGTGGATCGGAAGTAGCTGGTACTTCATCCGCAACAAGCGCTGACGTCATCCCTCGACCGCCTTTATGCTTATATTTCTCGGGCAATGGTTCGAATTTACTGGTCATATTCGTAACATTTACCCTTACAATTCGTGCTTCCATATTTTACACCTTTTCATTTTAAATTAAAGATTTTCTCGACTAATCCCGCTTCAAAACCTCTCTCGCAATAGCGAAAGTAGTATAATATCGACTAGAAGCTATTTCTGAAAAATCGTTTAAAAACAGCGATATGCTAACCTGTCACATCGGAATATTAACTGAATAATCTTACCAATGTTCAACGTAAATTTTACTTCTCTGAGTTATCTAAGAGTTTTTTTGGCTATTTGACGTTTAATTAGTGATTGCCACCATCAATAATTGACCAGATATGGCTTCAGGAACGCTTTTATCTTTGACACACTCCTATTCTCCTCATAAAGGGGAGAATCGAACCAATAGAAGTAGAAGAGAAAGTGAATTATTGTGAAAAGCGAGTAAAAAGCAAAGTTTTTAAAAAAATTTACTTTCGATTACTATTTAAAGTTAAATTAACTTATTTTGTGGAAACTTTGTTGCAAAAACCCAAAACGCTCCTAAACACAATCAAACTCCGCTATGGAAAGCGAACCAAAACAATATCATATAAAGAGGAGCAGAATATTAATCTAGTGGTTGCTGGAGCTGTAAAAGTTGGGAAAACGACGTTCTTAAAAAGTATACAATCAATTCTACTTCCTTATAATGGGCAAAAACTCTTTGAAGCGGGTTACTTTACTAATATCTATCTTGCAGGGGGGATAACTCTCACAGGAATTGGAGAAAGTACACTTTTAGAACAGGGGAGATATAAACTCACAACTACTACACGATTTAACTATCTGGGAAAGATTATCATCTTCTGGCGGCAAAAGAAAGACTATCCTTTTCAGAAAATTACTGTGAATTTATTTGATTCGCCCGGTTACTTTGAGAACTCTGTAATAAATCTCCTTTGGAGATATGACATCGAGGAAGAACATTTGGGAGGATATGGCATGAAATTTCGCATTTCTGATTATTTGCCGCAATTATTAACTAAACGACCTACAATTCTCTCCGTTCTTATTTCTCCTGGCGGTCCTGTGTTCTCTAAAAAGACAGGTAACAAAATGCTGATCATTAATGATGAAGAGGATAATCATGGGATGGAAACTTTAAAGGAGATTATACGCGAGCTTCAAACTAAGGAAATGAAAACCTTTCCATTATTAATTGGATTTACTAAGACAGATTGTCCTCTACCTGCTAGTCATTATTCAAACAGCGCTGAAATGCGTCGCTGGGGTAATGTACGGGGAATTGTGGATTTAGCTTCCCTACCTTATGTACCATTAGAAACTGCATGGGAAAGAACGGAACGATTCCTAAATACGCTTTTTCGGGTTATTTTTAATTAAGAAGCAATAAATTTGGATTCACCCCATTAATGTCCTTTAAATAAGCGGGTTCCTAAAATCGAAGGTAAACCTACCGACTCAACTTTCTTCTTTGTTACCTCTAGGTTGTAATCCAATCTTATTATTTCAATTTCAGGTTTTGTAGTATGAGTCTCGTCAATTTCAATAATTGCGAATGCTGACCGAGGATCCCCATCACGAGGCTGACCGACTGAGCCTGGATTTAGCACAATGCCTCCCGTTTTTTTGGAACGAAAACAGAAAGGTACATGAGTGTGCCCAAGGAGTAATATGTCCCAATTATTATTGTTGAGCCATTTATTCATTCGAGCTCTTGTCCGATAATCACTACGTCCTTCATAGTAAATGTATTCTTCAAGTGGGCTATCAGGAGAACCGTGAACCAGGAAAATTTTTTTCCCTGCGATCTCGATTATTTGAGAAAGGGGAAGAGACATAAGCCAATTCCAAGCTTTTCGATCTTTTTCTAGAGTTTTCCGCGTCCATGATAGAGCATGAGCAGCATAAGGGTTGTACCAGCTCATTTCTTTTCTGAATTCTGAGTCCTCAGTAATAACTGTTACATCATGATTCCCCGCAATAGTCTTTGCTATATGTGTATGAACAAGTTCAATACACGCTATAGGATCTGGATAATAGCCAATAACATCGCCGATACATAATATTTGATCTATATCGTGTTTTTCAAGATATCTCAATGTAGTGGTGAGTGCTTCGAGGTTTCCATGGATATCTGAGATAATAGCGACCCGCATTGGCTTCACTTCTATATATTAATCAAAAAATCAGATTTTTTAAAGCAATTCCCTGACGGGCTATACAGGCGCTAAAAGGATAAAAAAGTGACTGGAGCACCGTATGATGGAGCCAATTGCTGAAGGTGACTTTATTCTGGCTGATTACATCGCTCGAATTGCAGATGACAGGCGGACTATTTTTGACCTAACGGATGAAGAAACAGCAAAAAAAGAAAATCTCTGGAATGAAAAAGAAGATTATAACCCCCAGCTTATTGTCGTTGGGAAAGGATTCATGCTAAAAGGGATCGAAGATGAACTGATTGGAATGAAGGTAGATGAATCAAAAACGATTTTACTCCAGCCCGAGGACGCTTTTGGAAAGCGAGAGGGTAAACTGATTGAGTCTATGACTGTTCGACGAGTCCAGAAAATAGTAAAAAGTGGAAAAGTTGAGCTTGGAGCGCGCGTACGCATTGGTAATCGAATTGGTACGATCATCAGGATGGCAGGTGGTCGTGCTTGGGTTGATTTCAACCATCCGCTAGCGGGTAAGCCAATAGAATATGAACTTCATGTTAAAGAAATTCTTCAAGAAAAAGAAAAGAAAATACTAAGCCTTATTCATAGAAGGATTCCAAAAATTGATCTTGAGCGTTATAAACTCGATATGCAGGAGGAAAGCATCACCATAACGATGCCGTTGGAAATTAACCTCGTAGAGAATTTATATTTTGTCAAAAGTGGTATTGCTCTTGATTTGTCCAATTATACGGGCTTTAAGAAGATTTATTTCCTCGAAGAATTTGACATGACCCCGCCCCCAGATGAAACTGAGGAAGAGGTAACACCGAGTGATGAAGAAGGAAAAGAAGTTGAATCTGAGGAAAAAGAGGCAAAAAAAGGCACTGAGGAAGCATCCACACCCGTAGAACCCGATGGTGCCACTTCAGAAGAGCCTGAAAATAAATAGTATGCTACAGATAAAGAAAAGGCTTTTTCTGCCCTTTAGAGCGTTTTCCGATAATGTTCATTCTTTAGGGGGGCTCTTCTCTTTTACTGACGAATACAGGGCGACGAAATGTATGACCACAAACCAAACAATGGAAAAAACTTTTGATATATTTAAATATGTAAATAGACACAAAATATTGTGAAAATTGTGAATCACTCATATAATGAGCGTAAAAAATCAATTAAGAAAATAAAAGTGCTCTCCAATGATTCACGTTTTAAGAATTTTACTAAAAGACATATTAGTAACCCTTATGCTATTTCGTTTAATTTGGCCATTTATGCCACTACGAGTAAAAAACAAGAAAAGAAGGGAAAAGCTAAGAAAAATATTCGTTAGAGAATTTAAATTATATATATCTAATTTAGATACCTTCTTTTCGGATAAAAATAGGTCTTTTAAAAGTGTGTGAGCATACGAGGCAATTAAAGAAACTTTTACCGCCTTCATCTCCGCGTGTGACAATAATTTGTCTTGTAAAATAGAAATTCTTACACCGAGGGCAGGCCATTCCTGCCTTTTTGTCCCCCATTTCCTTTTTTAGCTCTTCAATTTTTGCAGAATGATCAATGATTACTGTCCCCGCGGTGCTGTGATCAATTTTTTTTTTGATGCTGTAGACTTCTGTGTCAACATCCTGTGATACAAAGCCACACTTAGAGCACCATGGTTTAGGGTCACCATTATCAGGCTTGAAACTTAATAAAGTCCCGCATTGTTCACAAAAAGACAAAAATGTCACCGTAATGAACTACTTCTAAAAATTATAAAAATCATCTCCCATATTTCGCTTAATTTGAATCTGTAATGAAATTTATGTTTCTCCAGCAATCACTTTAAGTTCCTAAGTTACCGAATGATATTTAGGAAAAAAGAAAAACGGTCAAAAAAAATCGCCTTTATATGTCAGAATCTGCAACGTGGTTAAGTTAATGTTCTCAAAATTTTTACAGGTAATGCGTCCGTTCATGAGTATTACCCCGGAGGTCAAAAAGCCGGAGCGCGAAGTCAAGTTCAATGAAAAAGTGGTTTGGACGCTAGGGGCATTGATCATCTATTTGTTGATGACCCAGG